>NZ_CAWMYC010000012.1:0-24308 GCF_963872035.1 Scytonema sp. HK-05 | reverse complement strand
GTTCGTTTGTGGACTCTTCAAGAATCCCCCGGCTTTTAGCCGTGGGGAGTATCAAGACCTCTCCAGCGCCCTTGATGTAGAGACTGAACAAGCATTGTGGTCACGCATATTCGCGGCACGAAGTCAAGAGGGCTTCTCGGATGTAGCCGCGCAGGATTGGACACCGACGTGCCTTGTTGTTTCTCACCGCCCTTGGGTTTTGCGCCGCGCTGACCAAATTATCGTTCTTAACAAAGGCAGAGTAAAAGCACAAGGCAAGTTCGATGATTTGCGCGAAATTTTTGTTGAAATGCAGCCGTCTTGATAAGGGATTTCCAAGAAATAAATTATCCATATTTAGGGTGGGCAGGAAAGCCCGCCCTAAATATGGGACGGGTGGGGACACCCATCCCACAAGAAAATTTAGGATGTTTTTTTATTTGGAAGTCCCTAAAACCAGTAGTTGAAAGGTTTTGTACCAGCAACACTTACCTGAACTTTTCCTGAACTTTCCAGAATTGATCTGTATCGACCATAATCAGTTAATCTTAGAAATTGAAATCAGAGTAAATTCAATTTACAAAGACACCAAAGGAGCTAGTTATGGTTAGCCAAAAAACAATAGAGATAGTTAAGTCTACAGCCCCTATTTTAAAAAACTCTGGAAAACAAATTACAACTCGAATGTATGAAATCATGTTTGATAACCATCCCGAGGTGAAAGCAAAGTTTGATATGTCTGCTCAAGCAGATGGTTCTCAACCTATAAAATTGGCAACAGCAGTTTATAGTTATGCCTCTCAAATTGAGAATTTATCTGCTTTAAAGTCAATGGTTGAAACAATTGCTCTTCGCCATGTGCAGGTTCAAGTCTTACCAGAAGAATATTCTATTGTAGGAGAAAGCCTATTGCAAGCAATGAAGGATGTATTGGGGCAAACAGCTACTGAAGAAGTGATGGCAGCTTGGACAGAGGCTTATCAGGCATTATCTGAAGTCTTTGTGAAAAGAGAACATCAGATTTATAAAGAACAGGCGCTTATTTAGCTGTAGTAGCTTGCAAACAAGAACACTTTGACCGAAATCAGTGATCAGTACACAGTGAATAGTAAACAATGAACAATGAACAGGTGGTTGTTTAGCGATAACTGATAACTGATAACTGATAACTGTTAATGAAAGGCTTAACAACAAACTTCACCCTGCTTTTTCTCTGGGTTCAGGACGGCTTTTTGAGTCATAAGTAATGACACTAATACTTCCATCAGCTTCCATATATGCCCTTTTCACATCAGCAATACACTCTATACCCTGCTGACGCAACTGACTCATCAACTCATCCTTAGTGAGCAGTTCTCGTTGCATATGGCGTTCAATAATTCGACCTTTCTTTACAAGCAGTAGTGGAGGGGGATTTAGAAAGCGTTGAAACCGTGGATATTTATAGCCTAACCAGTTAAGGGAGTAACTCCAGAAAATAACCGTTCCTACTAGAATTGCTCCTTCAGTAATCGATGAGTAGCTACTTGCCATCGCATTTTGGGCGGCTTCAGCAAACAACACAACTACAAGCAAATCAGCAATTCCTAGCGTTCCTACTTGTCGACTAGGCATAAGGCGTAGAACCGAAAACAGTGACAGGTACACTAGCGTTCCGCGCAGAATCAGTTCAACGATGGAAATGCTGGGAACAAATAGCTCTTGCCAATTTATGTAGAACAATTTTTCCATGAGCGCTTTTTTCTCCCTATTTCCTGCCTGCAATTTCATCAAGAAAATCAAAGACAAGAGTTGTAAATTTATCTACAAAAAAAATGCTCCATTCGTGATAGACTCCATCTACAACTATTAATTTGGAATTTTTAATTAGTTGTGAAAACTCCTGTGCCGCCTTCAAAGGAGTTGTCAGATCATTTTTGCCCCACACAAGCAGACAGGGAGATTCTATTTTTGGTAAAATCGGTTTTAAGTCTTTGTCTAATGACATCAATAGAATTTGAAGAGTATGATAAGTTCGGAAGAAAAGATTGTAAGAAAATGCTTGAAAAATCTGAATAATTTGCGGAAACTTTATGTGTGGCGCTTGGGCAGTCATTTCTATTGCTCTTTGCACAAATACCAGTGGTATAGGCTCTACAGGTATTCCTGTACTAGCTACTAATATGAGGCTTTCTACAAAATCCGGCATTAAGGCTGCTATAGTTGCAGCAATTCCTCCTCCTAATGAATGTCCAATGAAATGAACTTTTTTAATGTTAAGGCGCTGCAGAAAAGCACTTATCAAGTCAGCGTAGTCGTTATAATCCCAATTTAATTTCTCACTGCTTGAGGAGTTAAAACCAGGTAACTCTGGCGCTATCACATAATAACGTTTACATAAGACATTTAAGACTTCTTGGTAGGGCTGAATGCCTACACCCCATCCATGTAGAAACAATATTGGCTCAGAGTTGGATGCAATTCCGCCTTCTAAATAGAAAATTTTTTGTTCATTTATATAAACTTGCTTTTGTGTAAATTGATAGTTCATGACGTTTTGGATGGTGAAAACCTTGCAACTAAGCAGCTTGAGAAACTTCCTTTAGTTAAAGTAATGCTTATCTTGCACTTGTTACAAAACTCTACAGACGGATTTATCTACATTGCTTAAGTGATAAATTCTGTACATACAGCAGCGAACGCGCACCTCGCCGTCTGTACAAAAGCTAATGCGCGTTGCTTAAATAAATACACTTAAAAAAGAGCTTATAAGCTCCAAGAACGGGCTTGATCGCTAAAATCACCTTCTATTTTGTCGTAATCTGAGATTGGATCAAACAGATTGTCAGGTGCATTTTCCGATTTCGGCTCTTTTGTATATTGCGAATCAAAGCCGTTACGTTCCATATATGCATCTACTAAACCCGGTGAGATGCGTTGAGCCAACAGAATAATTTTACCTGCATCACCGACAACAACCTCCCGTTTTGGATGTTCAGCAGCCTCAACAATAGCTTTAGCAACTAGGCTAGGCTGATATATGGGAGGCGTTGGCTGAGGTTTCACACCCAACTTAGTACGTGCTTTATTAAACAAAGGCGTGTTGATACCCGCAGGCATAATTTCAGTAACGCTGATGGGAAGTTTTTGATGCATCAGCTCAACGCGTAGAGATTCTAAAAAGCCATCAACACCATGCTTTGACGCAGCATAAGCTGTTTGCAACGGCAGACTGCGCTTTGCCTCCACCGAGGTTACATGAATTAATGCCCCGCGTCCTTCACGCTTAAGATGGGGTAGTGCCGCCATCGCACCGTATACCTGTCCCATCAAGTTAACATCAATGACGCGCTTAAATTCCTCCGGTGTTGTCACCTCAAAGGCGGCGTAGATTTCAATAGCAGCGTTGTGTACCCAGGTGTCGAGTCGTCCATACACCTCGACGGCTTTGTCGGCGATCGCCTTCACTTGATCGAACACCGTCACATCAGCAACTACAGCAGTTGCTTCACCACCCAAACCCCGGATTTCCTCCACTAAAGACTCTAGTCCAGGCTGGCTGCGAGCAGCAACAACCACCTTAGCTCCTCGGCTGGCAAACTGGAGAGCTGCATTACGCCCAATTCCACTCGAAGCCCCAACTAACGCAACAACCTGCTGATTTATCGGCTTCAGTTGCATTGCTTTTACTCCTTCAAAATAACTCTTCTACCAATCAGATAAGTTAAGAGCCACAGCTTCATCAGTCGCAGGGTTTATCAAGAGTTCACCTTTTTGTGTGAAGTTTCACCAAAACAGTTGGCTTTGGGGGGCACAAAGCATTGCTGTGCCGTTACCATGTGGTTTGTAGTTTATGCAATTGAGAAGCGCTGTAAGTGAAAGAAAACCCAACAAGTTTCCCTAAAATTTTTTACTTGGACAGAGAATAGACCGCAGACTTGCAACATTTGTCCAGAAGTCACTAAAGTATCTGAGAATAACGAATCATCATGCTGGGATGGAATAAGTCGGTGAAACCAGATTTAGAAATGAGTCAAGTGTGGAGCGCTTTTCTTGCAAAAGGCATTGCTCATCCTCAAGTTATCGTTGTTGGCGACGCGATCTTGGATTGTTATTTGCAAGGGGAAAGCAAAAGCCGCTTTAAATCACCTGTCCCAATTGTGACAGTCAATGACCGCAAACAAATTCCAGGTGGTGCCGCAGATACCGCTTTCTATTTCAAAAGTCTTGGCAGTCAGGTTATATTCCTCTCAGTTATTGGTGAAGACTGGGAGGGTCACTTACTGCGGCAAACCCTAGAAGAAAGCGGAATAACAACAAGCTATTTGCTCACTCACACAGTTAGGCAAACACTCAGCAGGCAAAGGGTCATGCTAGGGTCGCAATTATTGCTGAGAACTGATTCTGGCAGCACCGATGCCATCGACTCCTGCACAGAACAAGCTCTGATCAATCAACTTAAGAACTGTTTCGCGCAGTGTCAGGCTGTTATTGTCTGCGATTATGGTTATGGAATTGTGACACAAAGGCTCAATGATACTTTAGCACAACTTCAGCACAGCTTTCCCCATGTTCTTATTATTTATGAAAAGAGGACAACGGAAGTAGGAGAAGAAAATTCTGACTTTTCAACGGTTGTGGAAAACCTCTCTCCAAACCTCTCTCCTGCAAGGAGAGAAGCTTTAAATTTCTCCCCCGAACCTCATAGCGAAGGCGGGTGGGGGGTTAGGTCACGCTTTTGTATTCCATATGAGGTGAAAAGTCAAGAAGAAAATTCTCCCTCATCCCTCTCATCTCTCTCATTCCCCACCTCCAACAAACACATTCCCAACAGCGATCAACTCCTCGCCCTTGTCAACTCTTATAGCATGGCAGGACGTAAAATTGTCTTCACCAATGGCTGTTTTGATATACTCCACGCAGGACACGTTTCCTATCTCCAACGCGCTAAGGCATTAGGCGATATTCTCATTATTGGTGTTAACTCCGACGACAGCATTCGCCGTCTTAAAGGACCAACTCGCCCGATAAACGCTTTGGAAGACCGCATTCAGGTTCTCGCCGCACTTGATTGTGTTGACTATCTCATTGCTTTTGAGGAAGATAGCCCCAGCAACCTCATTCGCAAGCTTTGCCCCGATATCTACGTCAAAGGTGGTGACTACACCAAAGAAACTCTGCCAGAAACACCCGTGGTAGAAGAATACGGCGGGGTGATTGAATTTTTGCCATTTGTAGAAAATCGTTCAACAACTAAGATCATTAAGCGGATTTTGCAAGGTAAAAATTAAGTAGGGCGAGGGCGATCGCATGATTGCGCTGCGAGACGCGCGATCGCTTGCGTTCATGTCATGCTGAGCGTAACGGTAGTGAAGCATCTCGCGAGATTCTTCCCTTCGGTCAGAATGACATGTTTGAACGCAACTTGGTATCAGGCTTGGTACTGAGTGTCATATTTTTATCAATTTTTCTTGGTGCAAGATGTGAGCGCCTAACTAGCCGCGAAAATCGCCGCTAGCAACTTTTGAAAGATGCACCTGCATTCTTCACTTTCTAAAAGCCTTGCTATGTAAGCGTTATAAAATGTGCATCTTAGGAGTTAGGGCATAACAATATTCAAAATACAGTTTAGTACACCAAACTGAATCCCAAAAGGTTTGAGAAATTTCAATATTATTAGTTAGTCCAACATGTTGGACTAACTTATTTACCAAACGAACGCACAGTGGTAACTACAGCCAAGTTTCAGCCATAATACAAATATTCGGTTTTTAGTATAGGTTATAACCAATGGCTAAGTGTTGGATTTGTGGGTTGCCTGCAAATAGCGCAGAACATAGAACTAAAAAAAGTGATTTAGTTACTCTATACGGTCCTGGCCCCTATAAAGGGAATAATGCCCTACTTCTTATAAAATCAGGAGAGAAGATTCCTATTCAAGGACCTAATTCCAAATATGTAAAGTATGATAAGATTCTTTGCTATAAATGTAACAATCAATTTACTCAGCCTTTTGACAAAGCGTATGAGAATTTTATAAGTTACATACGTGACAATAAAACTTTGATTTTAAATAAGAGATTTATAGATTTCCAAGACGTATATGGTGACGAATTTGAAGTTTGTCAGCGTAATTTATTTAAATATTTTGTGAAAAGCTTTTGTTGCAGATTGATTGATGCAAATTATCCTGTTCCAAAAGACCTCAAGGTTCTTTTATTTAGAAAGTCATTTTTAACTCGTTTAAGAATAAACTTTTCAATCAATGATGACCCACCCGTACTACGAGACCTCGTTGTAGGGAAAGGTAATTTATGGGCAAGACCGCAAAAAAATCCACCTCCAGACTCCAGGTGGAGCAAAGCTTTTGAGTGGAGAAAAGCTATAACAAGACCGCCAATATATGAGTGGAGCGAATTTTTTGAGTGGATAACTGTTTGGTACTGGTATAATAGGGTACCAGATGGCAGGTTGGGATCAGTTTGGATTGCTAATTCACAGTTTATTTACTGTGGTAGTCATACCGTACTTTCTATAGAAGAACGTGAAAAATTAATAGAAAAATCCAACATTGACGTTTCTGAATGAGCATTTAAATATTTGCAATCAAACAACAAAAACCCCTAATTAAAAAGGGCTTTTGTTATGAAAATTAAACTGCTTAATTCCAAAACGTGTACTGCGATATGCATACAGTCTTTAACAATGTATACATGAAAACCTAACTTGCACAAAATACGTGTAAAGAACACCGCTTTTCTGTTCACGAGAAACAAATGGTTTTCATGGACAGGCATCGCTGAATGACAGCATTTTTCTTTAAGATTTTTGTAGCCAAGCTTTTTATGAGGGGGTAGTCTTCTCTTAAAGCTAGGTTGTTCGCCACACGCGGGAAATGTAGTAATTGTCGTGCGATCGCCTGATAAAAATTTTCTTCACGATGACACTGCACATTCTGAAGCGACAGGTAAATCACCACATAGCGGTTAGGATCGCTGACTCGTTGCTCCCATGTCAGGAAAAAGTGATACAGTAACGATGATTTCCCGATGCGCTTTTCACCAACAAGATTAATGCTTGTTGGCTGTACACCACTCATGCGAGAGGCGATCGCCCGTAATTCATGCTTACGACCCACAAATAGTTTAGAGTCTTCAATCATTCCCGCAGCCACAAAAGGGTTGGAAGGAAGCGATCCGGAAGTCATGTAAAGATTTTGTGCCAGTGCTGGCGCTGTACGTGGAATTAATTACTTAAAACGATACTACCAGTCCAAAAATAGCTTTGCGATCTGAGTCACTATGAGATGAGTTTGAAATTATGGATTTTTCCTGCTCTTATAATTCTCGCTCTACCCCACCCCAGTTTTGTCTGACGCCAAAACTGCCCCTCCCCTTATCAAGGGGAGGGGATTAAGGGGTGGGGTTAAATCAACGTGGAATAAAAGTTTCAACGTTCAGTTGACACGTATCCAGCATGCTGTGCCCCTACAAACGACTGGTATTGCACCCAATTGAAAATGGCAATAATTCAAACAAACAATCTAAAAATAATCTAAAAAAAAATCATGGTTTAATGCCAAACAATTTTTGAAAATGAAGAATGAATTTTCCACAGCATTTCTTCTAGCAAGAGCAAGCCAAGCAATGTAAACAGTTGGCTTGCCCCTTTCTTAATGAGATAAATATAACAATCTATAGCAACAGCTTTTCACCTATGGACACTATCAAATACACGCTTAGCGAAAACCAAATGCCCACAGCTTGGTACAACATCCAAGCTGATTTGCCCAAGCCCATGCCACCAGTGCTGCACCCGGCTACATATCAGCCAATTACAGCAAAAGACTTAGAACCTCTTTTTCCACAGGAACTCATTTCGCAAGAGGTCAGCACAGAACCCTGGATTGAAATTCCTGAGGAAGTCCAATCAATTTACCGTCAGTGGCGACCAACTCCACTGTACCGCGCCCGACGGCTGGAAAAAGCCCTTGATACCCCTGCCAAGATTTACTACAAATATGAAGGTGTCAGTCCTGCGGGTAGCCACAAACCTAATACAGCTATCCCACAAGCATACTACAACAAGCAAGCAGGTGTAAAGCGCCTAACTACCGAAACAGGTGCAGGGCAATGGGGTTCTTCGCTGGCGGTTGCTGGTGCTTTTTTTGGCTTAGAAGTTGTCGTTTACATGGTGAAAGTCAGCTATCGGCAAAAGCCATACCGTCGCGCTTTTATGGAATCTTTTGGTGCGCGGGTAATCGCAAGCCCCAGTGATGAAACTGAAGCAGGGCGTAAGATTCTTCAAGAAAACCCTGATAGCACTGGCAGTTTGGGCATTGCTATCAGTGAAGCGGTGGAAGTGGCAGTTCAAGATGACCAAACCAAATATGCTTTAGGTAGTGTGTTGAATCATGTGCTGCATCATCAAACTATCATTGGTCAAGAAGCGCAGACACAACTGGAACAAGCAGGTGACTATCCAGATATTATTGTCGGCTGTACAGGTGGCGGTAGTAACTTTGCTGGTATTGCCTTTCCCTTCATGGGTGCAAGGCTGCGCGGTGAGCAAAGTGATATCAAATTTGTGGCAGTTGAACCAGCTGCTTGCCCAACATTAACTAAGGGCAAATATACATATGACTTTGGTGACACTGCACATCTCACGCCTCTTGTCAAGATGCACACTCTGGGCAGTTCCTTTGTCCCCCAAGGCTTCCATGCAGGCGGGTTACGGTATCATGGCATGGCTCCTCTGCTGAGTCATGTTGTCGAGTTAGGTTTGATTGAAACAAGAGCTTTCACACAACTTGACTGTTTTGCGGCTGGTCTGACCTTTGCGCGTGCAGAAGGGATTTTACCTGCTCCTGAAGCCAACCATGCAGTGAAGGGAGCAATTGATGAGGCACTGCGCTGCAAGGAAGAAGGAGTAAGCAAAACCATTCTCTTCAACCTGTGTGGTCACGGTCACTTTGATATGCAGGCGTACATGGATTATGAGGCTGGATTGTTACGCGATACTGAGTACAGAGTCGAAGAGATAGCAATGGCGCTCTCTGGCTTACCTGTGATTAGTTGAAATATACCAGGATTTACGCAGAAAATGTCTGAAATAACAAACGTTTTTTAGGGTGAATTCATGAATTGCCCCTACAAAACGTTTGTTTTGCGTAAGTCCCATATACTCATCAAAAAACTGCAAGATGTTAAAACTCAAAAGGACAATGGCAGCGACTGCTATAGGAGTCGCATTACTGATTGCATTGGTGGCGGAACGTGCTTCTGCCTATCAGCTTTTTACTGATCGTGATACTTGGAACAGTGCGATCGCAGGAAAATCAATTCTTACCGAAGACTTTAACTCAGCCCCAAACGGGCTTGTAGAAACGGACAGGATTTTTCCAAGTGGACTGAAATTTGTAGACTCTGGATTCTTAGGTGGTGCAGAGGTGTCTCAAGGCGCTTTGCGTGTAGGTTTAGCTTTCCCTGGGAGTGTTGAAGAGTTCACCTTCCCTACTCCTATAGAGGGATTTGGTTTTGACTTTGGGAATTTAGTGACTGGAGATTACGCTGATAAATTGTTTAGCGTTAGGGGTGTTTTTGGTTCCTCTGGTGTTTTACCAAAAAATGGTTTTTTTGGAGTCGTTGCTGACGCTGGTGATTCATTAATAGGAAGTTTTCAGACTTTAGGTAGAGGCGAAATCGGCTCTTTATCTATTGATAATGTCAGTCTCACCCGTTCGGTTCCAGAACCAGGTAACGCTGTAGCAATAAGTGTTTTAGGTCTAGGCTTGCTGCTAGTAAAAAATAAAACAAAAGAGCGAAAATACTAACAGCTATTACTGGGGAAGTATTAATTAGACTACCTTGAAAAGATATCGTAATACTAGTTTATTGTGACGACATCAGGTATAAAATCAGGGAGAAGTTTTTACTTTAATGTTGAAGAGGAGTGACCATGAATATGAGTAAACTTGTTAGATCCATCGCAGTCTCCCTCATTTTTGGTGTGGCAAGTGCCATACCTGTTGCTAGCTTTCCATCACTAGTCCAAGCACAAACGACTAAACCCACTACGACGGCGTCCCCATCTGGCACTACAGGGACAACCAAAAAACCAACCACAGGTAAAAAGAAACCTACTAATAAACCTGCTACTGGCGCAGGCAGCTCTGGTTCAGGCACAGGCACAGGCACAGGTTCTGGCTCTGGCTCGTCTACATCCCCAGGCACAGGCACAGGTTCTGGCTCTGGCTCGTCTACATCCCCAGGCACAGGCACAGGTTCTGGCTCTGGCTCGTCTACATCCCCAGGCACAGGCACAGGTTCTGGCTCTGGCTCGTCTACATCCCCAGGCACAGGCACAGGTTCTGGCTCTGGCTCGTCTACATCCCCAGGCACAGGCACAGGTTCTGGCTCTGGCACAGGAACTGGCACAGGCACATCTGGTTCTGGAACTGGCACAGGGACAGGCACAGGAACTGGCACAGGAACTGGCACAGGTGCATCACCGACACCGACAGCTTCACCTAGGCGATAAAACAAAGCTTGGGTAAAAACTCAAGTAAGCGATGCTCCAGAGGAGCCGCCCCTTGGGCGATTGCCCTCGTGCTTCCCACTGCGCTCAGCGCGATCGCCCTTCAATACTGATACAAAAGCCCCTTGTGCCTTACGCCTTGGGGCTTTGTCATTGGTTGTTAGTTTAACGGATTCGCGGAAGTCCCCACCCTCCACGAAGTAGGGTGGTTGAGGAGTCTCCAATCTCCGGGCTTGGTAATCTATCAATCCAGTCCTCAACTAATTGAGTCATCGTCTTTTCCTTACTAGCTGCATATAACCTAAGCTTATTGAGACGACGTTCGGATATACGCAAATTCAATCCTTTTTTATTCATAACTATCTACACAATATCTACATAAATGATAGTATATAGATGGTTGCTAACCCGCCCGACTGTATGGAACATAAAGGCTAACTTCAAAGTAGCGGTACGACGCTTGCCGAAGAAACATCAGAGAATGCGCGGAGCGCACGCTACGCGAACGGGGAAAGAACATGACCACTGGTTCGCAAAGGTTACGTCCTGCGGTAAAAGATAAGCCAAGCCATGTTGTACGTAAAGTTATACACCTGCGGGAGGCGGGTGTCTGCCTGTGGACGCGGAGTAAGACCAAATCAGACACGGGTTTGAGGAGGCGTCGGCGGATGAGACGGGAAACCTCGCGCGACGAATAAGACCGTCCTTGTACTTAGTTGTTGTTGGAAGCCCCAACTTCAGCCGAAGGCAAGTTGGGGTACTTCACGCTATTATCACAGGAATATTCTCTCAATTTCTATGCAAGAATCGGGCTACATCCTGGCATTAGATTTGGGTACAACAGGCAACCGTGCCTTTGTGTTTAACGCAGACGGCAAGATTGTTGCTCAGGCATATAAAGAACTGACACAATACTACCCTCAGCCTGGATGGGTAGAGCATGACCCTATGGAAATCTGGCAGGCGACTTGCTGGGTTATGCAAACTGCAATTCAAAATGCCCAAATTGCCCCAGGTGAAATTGTTGCGATCGGGCTAACGGTGCAGCGCGAAACTTGCTTGATTTGGGATAAAACCAGTGGGCTACCCCTCCATCGGGCGATTGTATGGCAAGATCGCCGCACTGCTCCCCTTTGCCATCAGTTGCAACAAGAATATGCTCAGGAGATTTACGATCGCACTGGGTTAATCATCGATGCCTACTTTTCAGCCACAAAGTTGTCATGCCTCTTAGAGCATTTTGCAGGCGTTGACCTCAAAAACGTCTTAGCTGGGACAATTGATACTTGGGTGCTGTGGAATCTAACGGGTGGGAAAGTTCATGCCACTGATCACAGCAACGCCAGCCGTACAATGCTGATGAATCTCGCAACCTGTGAGTGGGATGAGGCACTGTTAAATCTGTTTAAGATTCCTGCTCATATCCTGCCGCATATTCAGCCCAGTTTGGGAACATTTGGAGTGACTGATGCGAGCTTATTGGGGGTTGAGATTCCCATCACTGCCATTTTAGGAGACCAACAGGCTGCTTTGTTTGGACATGGCTGCAATGAGCCAGGTTTAATGAAATGCACCTACGGCACAGGAAGCTTTTTGGTGGCTCACACTGGTTCTGAAATCGTGCGTTCCCAGCATCAACTCTTAAGTACCCTGGCATGGACTCAAGCAAATAGCGATGGTACTTTGGATGTGGGATATGCATTAGAAGGCAGCATATTTACTAGTGGAGCGTGCATCCAGTGGTTACGTGATGGCATCAAGCTGATAGCAACTGCTGCCGAAACTGAGGCGATCGCAAATCGAGTTGCAGATAATGGTGGGGTTTACTTTGTGCCTGCATTTAGTGGACTGGGCGCACCTCATTGGGATATGACTGCTAGGGGAGCCTTTTTCGGCATTACCGCAATGGTACAACGCGAGCATTTGGTACGCGCCGTACTCGAGGCAGTGGCTTACCAAGTTCAAGAAGTCGTGCAGGCAATTAACGCATCCAACAGTATTTCCATTGAACGGCTTAGCGTGGACGGTGGTGCTTGCGAGAACAACTTCCTCATGCAGTTCCAAGCAGATGTATTGGGAATTCCAGTTGAACGTCCTGTGATGCGCGAGATGACTGTGCAAGGTATCGCATTTGCCGCAGGGCTGGCGGCAGGATTTTGGGATAGCTATGCGGCACTAGTGCGCCAACGACAGATTGACCGCGTCTTTGAGCCTAGTGTGCGAAGAAATCGCGCTTTGGAATTCGCGACTTGGCAAAAGGCAGTAGAACGGGCTAAGCACTGGGCTGATTAACAGTTATCAGTTATCAGTTATCAGTTAACAGTTATCAGTCATCAGTTATCAGTTAACAGTTATCAGTGAGTCACTGCGGCTGGTACTGTTCACTGCTTTCATCTGCTAGTCCTCGGCTTGAGACTGCAAATTTCTCAGGACTTTTTTTATTTTTTGTTTAACTCCCCAGGCTGGATTCGAACCAGCGACCAATCGATTAACAGTCGATCGCTCTACCACTGAGCTACTGAGGAACGCTCCGATTACTTATATTAAGGCTAAGACTAGGATATGGCAAGTACTTTTGGAAAAAATTTTGCAATTTTTTTTTTGGAGACGCGAAACACTAATATTTGCAAGCCTTTGCGGTTCACACTTCCTCGATAGCGATCATGAGGAAACTGCAAACAAACTTTTCAACGCTGTCACAGAAACGTTCTACTGGGGACTTCACTACTCAAAATTCAGCACTATTTAAATCCCATCCGCAATTCAGCTAAACGCTGACGTGCCTTAGCGTCGATAGAATTAGCTAAAAACCTTGTGTTGGATTGTTTTCCTGATTTATATTTTTGCCGCGCCCGACAAACGCTTGCTTGTACCTCATAACATAGTTGGCGTGCTGACATCCATTCAGCCCCGTAACCCTGTACCATCAACTGCTGCGGTCGATCTGAGGTGGCAACAATCATGCGAGAAATAAGAGATTGGGCGATTGTTGAGCGTAAAGATGCACAGACTTTTTCAATGTAAGTGTCTGCTGTCTGCCCGAAGTCTGTAAAATGGACTGATAAAAGCTCAGTAATAATTTCTCTGTTGCTACAGGTGTTTTGATATTGGGCATCAAACACAATTTGAGTGTCATAACCCGCAAAAGCGCTGTAGCTGGTTAAAGCTTCAATCAGTTCGCAACGTGCTGCCTCTAATCCGGCAGTATCACGGGTTTTTTTCAAGCAAGACCAAGCGCCGATGATGTTGTAGCCGTCCACAAGCAAAACGGCTTGAGGTGAGAAACGGGACATGATGTTGAATCACAATTTTCTAAAGTTAACAAAATTCATTCATAAGATTTATAGTAATTCAATCATTCCTTGTAACACTATGTTACAAAAAAAATGCATATAAGGGCTGTAGGCAAGAAGCCAAAAACAACAAGCTCATCAAAAAGTCACCTGCAGGAAGGTAACCCTCTTGCAGGTGACTGGCTCTCAAAAGTCAAAAGAATTTTTTTAACTTTTAACTTTTAACTTTTAACTTTTAACTTTTGACCTTTTTTGACCTACACCCCTAAGTTTGGTGAAGTTTCGTCGTGCAATTCCATCAGACGTCGTTTGAGGCGCTGCGGTTCACCCCGATCCACTAAAGAACCCCTTTCTAGTAGTAAAGCGCCGTCACAGTAATTCAACTCGTCTAAGCGATGGGTTACCCAGAGGGCTGTAATACCCCGGCTTTTGACTAGGCGGCGGACAGCAGCTACTAATTCCAATTGGCTATCTGGATCGAGTAAAGCAGTGGGTTCATCTAACAATAAGACTTCACAGCGACGGGCTAAAGCGCCAGCGATCGCCACCCGTTGTTTCTGTCCACCACTCAAAGCGTAGATCGGACGTTTTTGCAGTGATAGTAAATTTACCGCCCCTAGCGCCTCCTCAACGCGATCTCTGACAGCAGCTGGTGGCAGTTTTTCCTCCACTAGCCCAAAAGCCACATCAGCACCAACTGTTGGCATCACCAGTTGATGGTCAGGATTTTGGAAGACAAAGCCCACAGGATGCAAAAGTCCAATTTCACCAGACTGGGGAGTTAATAGCCCCGCCAGCAGTCTGAGTAACGTGGATTTGCCGCTGCCGTTTGTACCCAAGAGCATCCAAAATTCACCCCTGGGGACTTCTAGAGAGCAAGACTTTATAACATTCTCTCCCGACGACCAGCTAAAGTTTAAATCCTTGACCTCAATGCCTAGTTCCGCCATGAGTACACTACCAGATGGTTACTCAGCACCTATAGCGAAGAAACCAGGTGGTCTGCCAGTTCCAGCGGCCGAACCATCTTTCTGAGTCAGCTGCACCCCAGAAATTTCACTGGCGCGTACGGCAACTTTTTTCTCTGTCTTGCCTTCGCTCTCTAATTCCACAATATCAGGGTTGCCAGAGCGGATTGCTGTCAAAATGCGCTGATAAATCTCCTGGGCATCCTCAGCTGACTTACGTTCTATGGATATAGGGAAAGCTGTGTTTCTTAGGGTTAAGTCGATGGTAAACATTTAGCCTTAATCAAATTTAACTGTAGAACTCATTTTAATGTTAGCTCGCAAGTCTAAGTTGGAAGTAGCAGAGGCAGTGCGTTGCTCCCGCCAGCACCTGTTTAAAGTAGCGTCGCAACAAGTGCCCATAGATAGACAAGCAGGCAACCCGGATTAGTTCCCTAAAAACGTACATTTAGACGTATTTATATATATTTTGTTAAAGAAATTAAAAATACACTGGAAAAATTACAGAATCTTACCTAGAATATATTAGAGTCGGTAAATAATTGTAAACTGGATTGACAACCCAGTTAACTTTCTGTTTTAAGCAGGCAGTCAAATGTCAGTCTTAGAATAGAGAAACCGGAAACCTGTAATTATAAAAGTTTGGAGATTTGTTGTAATGACCATCGCAGTTGGACGCGCCCCTAGTAGCAGAGGGTGGTTTGACGTATTAGACGACTGGTTAAAGCGTGACCGTTTCGTGTTCGTAGGTTGGTCAGGAATATTACTATTCCCCTGCGCCTTTCTAGCACTTGGCGGTTGGTTGACCGGTACGACGTTTGTGACAAGCTGGTATACGCACGGCTTAGCCTCATCGTATCTGGAAGGCTGTAACTTCCTAACAGTAGCTGTATCAACACCAGCAGACAGCATGGGACACTCACTGTTGCTGTTGTGGGGACCAGAAGCACAAGGGGACTTTACCCGTTGGTGCCAATTAGGTGGGTTGTGGACATTCGTGGCGCTGCACGGAGCATTTGGTCTGATTGGCTTCATGCTGCGGCAGTTTGAAATCGCACGTTTGGTAGGGATTCGTCCTTACAACGCCATCGCATTTTCTGCACCAATTGCGGTATTCGTCAGCGTCTTCTTGATGTACCCCTTGGGACAGTCTTCCTGGTTCTTCGCCCCCAGCTTTGGAGTGGCAGCAATTTTCCGCTTCCTGTTGTTCTTGCAAGGGTTCCACAACTGGACACTCAACCCCTTCCACATGATGGGAGTAGCGGGTGTACTTGGTGGAGCGCTGCTGTGTGCCATCCACGGTGCAACAGTAGAAAACACCTTGTTTGAAGACGGCGATGCAGCCAACACCTTCCGCGCCTTCAACCCCACCCAAGCCGAAGAAACCTACTCAATGGTGACGGCAAACCGTTTCTGGTCACAGATCTTCGGTATTGCCTTCTCCAACAAGCGCTGGTTACACTTCTTCATGTTGTTTGTGCCAGTCACAGGCTTGTGGATGAGTGCAGTTGGTATTGTCGGTTTGGCACTCAACCTGCGGGCATATGACTTCGTGTCGCAAGAATTACGTGCGGCAGAAGACCCAGAGTTTGAAACCTTCTATACCAAGAACATTTTGTTGAACGAGGGTATCCGCGCTTGGATGGCTCCTCAAGATCAGCCTCACGAAAAATTTGTATTCCCCGAGGAAGTTCTGCCTCGCGGTAACGCTTTGTAATAGTCTTCCTATTCCTAGCGTTTCATAGCTAAGTTTTCCCCGCCGAATGGCGGGGTTTTTTTGTCATCGAGTCGCGCCAAGGAGACCCCAGCAAGATAGACGCCCCTGTTGGGGTCTCCTCGGCGCGCTGTTGTTTAGGGATTGTGTACCGTAGGATTGGGGCTTACTCCCAAATCCCAATTCCTTATCCCAATCCCTGTAATAGCGCGCTTTGCAACCTCGCGCCACAATTGCACGAGCGTCCCTAATCCCTAGACCCTAGTCCTCAGTCGCCAGTCCCCATGAATTGTTCTTGTACTAATGACAAATCATTAATATGTGTTATATTGAGTAAAGGTGAATAACCCAGAGCTAAAAACTCTGCCTTTTTGAGACTAAGACCGTTTAGGCAACAAGGAGGTGATGCCCATGATAGAAAGTAGTAAATGCATGGGTCATCAGGTTGCAGTTAGCCGGCTGTGCGCCGGGGCTGTTCTCTAGAAGCTAGCCTTAGTCTTTTAGTAAGACTAAGTTAGACTAAGTGGCTAGGCGAGCTCGGAGTTCCTTCCGGCAGTCTGGTTGCAACCTGAAGACCCGCTAGACCGCTCTTACTTAGATCAACTGATCTGAGTAAGAGCGGATAGTTTTATCTAAGGAAGGTCTTCTTAAGAAGAACACAGAATATCCGCACAAATAAATATGTTTCATCTCGTAGAGTAATATTTCTTTTCTTCTCCATCAATTTCGGGGCTTGGAACCAAGGTTCTCCATTCAGTTGTACAGAATACACAATCTTCGCATGATTCCGATTTTTTGATTCTGAATTCTGACAAATCGGTTCTGTGTTCTCTGTGGGTCAAGATTTTGCAAGCAGTGTTCTTGGGTGTCTTGAGATTGTGTTAGTCTCAGCAGTTGACTCCTCACTTATGCCCACGAAAATTCATCAGTTCTTTGAAAGATACTGTGCTGCGTTTGACTCCTTAGGGAAAAAAGCTATCACAATAGATCTCTTGCATAAATATTATTTTGTCTTGCGCGTAGACAAAGGAACGGCTTCAAGGCAGAGTAGGCGCAAACACGAGCCAGCCCGAATGACGGCTTTCCCCAACTCACAGCGACTGGCGTCGCAAAGAAGAACACTAAGAACAAGACTTTTGTAAGAAGTCTAATCAAAAGAAATAGCCTGTGTTTGGTTGAAACGATATAAATATTTCATATTTATCTTGCTGGAACATTTATTGAGCAAGTAACGTCAATTAAAATTGTCGCTCTAGGATTGTTGACTTTATACAAAATACAACAGTTACACTCAAAAATTTTGTAACAAAGACGTAGTTAGTACCACGTATGTAGGCATTACCTGCAAAACGCGAGTACGGCGTCTGTGTGATCGGTTAAACAACCTTAAACAATTGAAGGAGTAAATTCCGCGTCCTATTTGCAAGCTAGGGTATTTTAAGAACTGTCAGGAGGAAGAGGAAATAGCAGCACTCAGCCTCTATATTCCACAATGAAGAGGGCATAATGTCAGTGACTACTAGTCCTTTTTCAGTTCAAGATCCTACAAAAGAACAAAGAAATTCAGTTTTTGGGATTTTATGATATGGCGCAGCTACTTACTGAGGCAGAAATTCAAGAAAGGGCAAGCCATCTGCCAGATTGGACACGACAGGGGTCAACGTTGCAGTATAACCGCAAGTTTAAAGACTTTGTCCAGGCTATAGAGTTTGTGAACAAGCTTGTTCAGCCTGCTGAGTCAGCAGGACATCATCCAGATATCGAGATTTCTTACAACAAAGTCAAAATTTTACTTACAACGCATGATGCTGGTGGGTTAACGCAGAAAGACTTTGATTTGGCAGAGGTAATTTCCCAAATCAATTAAGTGATTTGCTTGCATTGCTATTTGCTTCAAAAATTGCATATGTTCATAGCTTTGTAAGTGAAAAAAAGCCCTAGCAGAGGAGGTTTTTGACTACATGTCATCTAGAAATTTATTTCCAGACACTGAGATGAGATGTGTGACAGTTTATAAGGCGATCGCTTCCATCTTGTCATCGACTTTTTCCGACTTATAATTACGAGTAAATACAACTATGTTTTTGCATAAGTTAATTACATGGTTTCTTTACCTAAACTTAATTGGTTGTTAGCTTAGCAAAAACTAAAATAGTGTTGAGGGCTAATATGCCTAATCCACAAGTATCAATAAAAACTCGCAATTTCGAGAAAATTTCGAGAATAGTTGCAGCAAAAAAGTTATCTATAGAAGGTGTGAGGAGAACAGGAAAGATGTCTAATCTCTTGTGGAAATGCTTGATGGTCAGTCCAGCGCTTTTAGGAGCAACATTGTTGGTTCCCACAACAGCGATGGCTGGTCAAAACAACAGCAACAATCAAGTTGTGAAGACAGAAGTTTCACAAATTAACAATAATCAAGAAGCTTCTTCATCAGTATCAGTATCAACAACTTCAAATACAACTGAAGTTACCCCCAAGCCAGAAACATTGGCTCAAGCACAACAAACTGAAGTCAATGTTTTGCAGCAAGTGAGCAGCTACAGCGACGAGGGGAAAAATTCTCAGTCCCAAGTGACATCAGTTTCCCAGTTCTCCGACGTGCAGCCAACAGACTGGGCTTTCCAAGCATTGCAGTCCTTAGTTGAACGCTATGGTTGTATTGCTGGTTATCCCAATGGTACGTACCGTGGTAACCGTGCTTTGACCCGTTATGAATTTGCTGCGGGTTTAAATGCATGTTTAGACCGGGTCAACGAACTGATTGCTACAGCAACAACTGACTTGGTCAGGAAAGAAGACCTGGCTACCTTGCAGCGTTTGCAAGAAGAATTTTCTGCAGAACTGGCAACCCTGCGCGGTCGTGTAGATACATTAGAAGCGCGGACAGCAGAATTGGAAGCTAACCAGTTCTCGACAACGACCAAACTCGTTGGTGAAGCAATCTTCGCTCTCAGTGATGCTTTTGGCGATACAGCAGGCAGTAACAACAATACTGTCTTCCAGAACAGGGTACGTTTAGACTTGCAAACCAGCTTCACAGGTAGAGACGTTCTGCATACCCGTTTGGCTACTGGTAACGCCAGAAGATTGGACCTAGGGACGCCTCAGTTCAATGGAAAAACCTCGGCTGAAGGCTTTCAAACCTTTAACCTTACCGGGGATGCCAGCAACACTAACGATATTGTCCTAGATTGGTTGGCTTACTATGTCCCCGTAGGACCTGCCCAACTTTACATTGCAGCCACTGGTGGTGTTCACAGCGATTATGCTGCTACCAACAACCCCTACTTTGAAGACTATGACGGCGGTAATGGTGCTTTGTCCACCTTCGCTTCGGAAAACCCCATCTATCGGATTGGTGGTGGCGCAGGTGCAGCACTTAACATCCCGTTTGGTAAGGGTGGCGGTATCCTCAAACCAAGTTCGTTAACTTTAGGTTACTTAGGGTCTGAACCGAATGATCCTGGTATCGGTTCAGGTATATTCAACGGTAACTACGCTGCTTTAGGACAGTTGAACTTTAATCTTGGTCAGCGGTTTGCATTAGCAGCCACCTACGTCCACGGATATCACGGTGCAGGTGGTGCTTTATTTGATGCCGGCGGATTCCAAGGGCAAAACGTCCCTGTAGTAGGTACTGCACAAGCCAACGCTCTCAGCACCACCAACGCATCTTCTAGTAACTCCTACGGTGTGTCAGCAGCATTTAGACCGAGTGACAAATTGTCTATTAGTGGCTTCGTTTCTTACCACGACGTCATAGGCTTCGGTAGCAATGATGACTACGAAGCTTGGAGCTACGGAGGTGGAATCGCTTTACCTGACTTTGGAAAGAAAGGTAACGTCTTAGGTCTATTTGCGGGTGCTGAACCCTACGCTCTTGGTAGACAAGGAGCTGGTAGAGATACACCTTTCCATTTTGAAGGCTTCTACAAGTATCAGGTGAGCAATAACGTCTCCATCACTCCTGGTGTTATTTATCTGACGTCTCCTGGTCAGAACAGCGACAACGATGATGCGATTATTGGAACTCTAAGAACAACCTTCACCTTCTAGATGGTTGGCAATTCCTAGAACATTTTGTGATTAAATAAATTGCTCCCCGCTTTACATACAGCGGGGCTTTTTATATTTTTGGGGCTTTACAGCGCTTTCCTGTAAGGTAGGGTACACAGATAAAGCTTCATCTGTTAAATTTAAAAAACCAAAACTAAAACCCCACTGGATAACCGGAGTATACTAGTAAAGAGGATAAGAAAAGTAAAAAATAAAAAATTATTTTGACTTTTAACTTTCTCTGTATCTCCTCTATTTTAAACCCATCACCTATTCTAAAAGCTGCTGTGGAACTATCGTGTAAATCAGAATACGGAATTCTTGCTCTATTAGAGCTAGCAATTCATTACCAAAGCGGGGAACCGCTGCAAATTCGACAGATTGCTGCACAACAAAATATACCAGACCGCTATCTAGAACAGCTGTTGGCGACCTTAAGGCGTGGAGGTCTAGTCAAAAGTCAGCGCGGGTCAAAGGGTGGTTATCTGTTGGCGCGAGAACCCTGGAAAATCACTCTTTTCGAGGTTTTGAGTTGTTTAGAAGGGTTAGATGTGCGCCCCTGTGAAGAAGATGTCAACCCTAAAACTCTAGACAGTGCTGTTGTAGAAGATATTTGGCAAGAGGCAAGACTTGCGGCAAACGCAGTTTTGCAAAAATACACGCTTGCTGATCTGTGTGAAAAACGAGATTCTCGACGACAGCTGGACATAATGTACTACATTTAGTCAATAGTCAATAGTCAATGAGAAAAGAAAGTTGTTAATTTTTATGATTGACTGTTGACTAATGACTAATAACTAATAACTAATGACTAGGAACTAAGGTATGCGAATAGCTCGTGATATTACAGAACTTGTTGGTCGTACTCCTCTGGTGCAACTCAACCGTATCCCTCAAGCGGAAGGTTGTGTCGCACAGATTGTAGTGAAGCTGGAAAGCATGAACCCAGCGGCTTCAGTAAAAGACCGAATTGGCGTGAGCATGATCAACACCGCAGAGGCAGAAGGGTTGATTGCTCCTGGAAAAACGATATTAGTGGAACCTACCTCTGGGAATACCGGAATTGCCCTGGCAATGGTAGCAGCGGCAAAAGGCTATCGATTAATTTTGACAATGCCTGAGACAATGAGCGGTGAACGAAGAGCAATGCTGCGGGCATATGGAGCCGAATTAGAACTCACACCAGGAATTGAAGGTATGAGTGGGGCAATTCGGCGGGCGCAGGAAATTGTTGATAGCACGCACAATGCCTATATGTTACAGCAGTTCCGTAACCCAGCTAATGCAAAAATACACCGAGAAACGACAGCAGAGGAAATCTGGGAAGATACTGACGGACAGGTGGATATGATTGTTGCTGGAATCGGAACGGGTGGTACGATTACAGGTGTAGCCGAAGTCATCAAAGCACGCAAATCAAGTTTTAAGGCGATCGCAGTAGAACCGGCAAATAGCCCAGTTTTAGCTGGAGGAAAACCAGGACCCCACAAAATTCAGGGAATCGGTGCAGGGTTCATTCCCCAAGTGCTAAATGTAAATATGATAGATGAAGTGATTTCTGTTACCGATGAAGAAGCGATCGCCTACGGTCGGCGTTTGGCAAGAGAAGAAGGGCTACTCTCTGGCATTTCCAGTGGAGCTGCTTTGTATGCCGCAATTCGAGTCGCTCAACGCAAAGAAAACGAGGGGCGCTTGATAGTGATGATTCAGCCGAGTTTTGGAGAAAGGTACTTAAGTACACCGTTGTTCCAAGACTTGGAGCCAAGGGTAGCAGTTAGCATCAGCTAACGATAAATTGGAAGAATGGCAGATAAGACGAACCACTACGAAACACTCAAAGTCAATTCCAACGCCAGCCAAGCGGAGATTAAGCAAGCTTATCGTCGCTTGGTCAAGATGTTTCATCCCGACAGCAATCAGGGTACATCAGATCCTGAGCAAATTATCCGCATTAATGCAGCGTATGAGGTCTTGGGCGATGTTCAAAATCGCCAAAATTACGACCAAAGATTGCATCAGCGATCTCAAAAAACGACCAGCGGTAGGCAACAGCGGGCAGCTGCAGCTCAAAAGCAATACCAGGCGACCCGAAAAACAGGAAGGGATGTGGATGAACAAATTGAGCAATGGCTGCACCTGGTTTATCAACCAGTAAATCGCCTACTGTTTAGCATTCTCACTTCCCTAAAGGAGCAAATTGAGAAACTAGCAGCTGATCCCTTTGATGATGTCCTCCTAGAAGAATTTCAGGATTACCTAAACGCCTGTCGAGACGACCTCCGGCAAGCGCAAATCACTTTTCGTTCTCTACCAAATCCCCCTACTTTAGCAAGAGCAGCAGCTCACCTCTACTATTGCCTGAATCAAGTTGGCGATGGGTTAGATCAGTTGGAATATTTCCCTCTCAACTACCACGAGAGTTACTTGCACGCTGGGCAAGAAATGTTCCGCACTGCCACTCATTTGTATCGTGAGGCACAAGAATCTGTGGGTGCGTATGTGTAGGGACTTTCAAATAAAAAAAATGCCAAATTTTCTTGTGGGATGGAGAGAAGTCCGAGGGTCGGTTTCCTCCGAAGCGCGTTAGCTCCTCGCGGAGCGAGGCTCGGAACTTCGGAGTGTCCCCACCCGTCCCAATATTCAGGGCGGGCTAGAAGCCCACCCCACTGCTCACGGGATAATTTATTTCTTGAAAATCCCGTAGTGATGATTAAAACAGTCAATAGTCAACAGATTTAGTTTATGCTGGAAGCAGTGAAAAGTTAAGAAATTTTAAGTTTTGCTCCCAGCTTACTCATGCAATGTATTGTAAATCGCCGCGCTCAGTTTTCAGCAAGTCATCGCTATTGGTTGCCAGAACTGAGCGAAGCAGAAAATATTGAGAAATTTGATGCTTGCTCAAAATTTCCCGGACACGGGCACAATTATGTCTTATTCGTCTCCTTAATTGGGGAATTAGATGAATATGGCATGGTTCTCAACTTGTCCGATGTGAAACACGTTATTAAGCGAGAAGTGACCAGCCAACTGGACTTTTCCTATCTCAACGATGTGTGGTCAGAATTTCAACAAACTCTACCCACCACTGAGAGCATTGCACGGGTGATTTGGCAACGGCTTGCACCCCATTTACCTTTAGTACGCATACAGCTTTTTGAACATCCTCAACTTTGGGCTGATTATTTAGGAAACGGCATGGAAGCATACCTCACTGTCAGCACTCATTTTAGCGCCGCCCATCGGCTAGCTCATCCTCGCCTCAGCAGCGAAGAAAACTTCGAGATTTACGGTAAGTGCGCTCGTCCCAACGGTCACGGACACAATTATCATCTAGAAGTGACTGTAAAAGGCGAAATTGACCCACGCACTGGGATGATTGTTGATTTAGGCGCTTTGAATAAAGTTATAGAAGATTATGTCGTCGAGCCATTCGACCACACCTTCCTCAACAAAGACATCCCGCATTTTGCCGAAGTCGTTCCGACTGCTGAGAATATTGCACTTCACATCAGTCACTTACTGCGATCGCCTATCCAGGAATTGGGAGCCAAGCTCTATAAAGTCAAATTAATCGAAAGCCCTAATAACTCGTGTGAAATTTACTGTACTGAGTCAGATCCTAACTCAGTGAACGCTGCACAGAATGAACCTGTGTTAGTACGCGTGTAGCTGGCTTCAAGTAAATAGCGATTCACATCCGCTCATAAGCATTTGAAAGGGGCGCTCTAGCTAGGCAGGCGGGAGTCCCCACACCATAATTTTTAATTTGGTGTGGCGGTG
>NZ_CAWMYC010000011.1:0-24403 GCF_963872035.1 Scytonema sp. HK-05 | reverse complement strand
CTCAAGCCCCTAAATTTATTTATGGGGTTCTTACTTTTGACTTTTGAATGCGTGAATGCGTGACTTCCCCGTTCGCGGAGCGTGTCCGTAAGGACTCAGGGGCTGACCCACCCACTCGACTCACAACAAACGGTCACAGTAGCAGAAAGGATGCGAACCCGCGAATAAGAGCGAGAGAAAAGGGGAAAGATTCCGGTCACTGGTTCGCCCTACTACTACGGCGGTAAAAAGATAAGCCATACAGGAATGTACGTAAAGTTATACACCTGCGGGAGGCGGGTGTCTGCCTGTGGACGCGGAGTAAGACCAAATCAAACACGGGTTTGAGGAGGCGTCGGCGGTTGAGACGGGAAACCCAATCATACGAATAATACCGTCGTTGCGGAACTGAAATTGGAAGCCCCTTTTTCAGCGAAGCACTCATGGGGTACTTCACGTGAGCCTTATTAACTTAGTGATGGTTTTTAGTGGACTCAACGTCTACTTGAAAATATAAAGCCGGACAGGTCATCTACGTCAATGACTTGCCCGCGCCTAAACAAAACTGAAAATATGTATGCAATTTGAATGTGTTTTACCTTACTGCCTCAGAACTTCTTCCTGTGTCGGTAATACATTGAGGTTATCAACCACGAATGAATTTCTGGTATTTTCAGCACGCGAAGGCAATTGATATCCTGAGTCGTGCAAAGTCATGCCAGCTGTTGAGAACAGAAGCTTTTTGCCAGCATGTTCTTCAAAAAAGCGCGGATTGTAGACCTTAAAATAGATACCTCCTGGAAATTCTGAATACTTGCTGATGCGGTAGTCACCTAGGTAGATGCTAAATCCTCGTGATGTGATGGGCGGTTTACTGCTCAGGTTAATTTTGACAATATATGTCACTCTGTCTAATGTGGTGTTTTCCGCCGTTTGCATAAACTCAATGTTTCTCAAGTCTGCTGCTTTTGGCACAGTAGCAATGACTTGGAGATTTGCCACTTCCGGATATGTAATGTTGACCATATCTTGCTCCTTTTGTCAATTTGTTAGCTGTAACTCATCGAGGTAAAGAGTTCCAGATGGAACAATGTTGAATGACAGCTTAATTTCCGTCAGATTGTTAATGTCAATACCATCCTCTTGAAGACCCTTTAAGGGAATGCGGAGGGTTTGCATGACGGTACGAGAAAATGTGCTTTCTTCCTCTCCTTCATTTGGAAAGCCCAACGCAACTTTATCTGGATAGATGAGCCTGTTTATGGAACTAGCAGGAAAACAGCTTCCCTTGGCTTTGTCGTGTACCTCGATGGTAAAGTCCTGATCCTCTCCTATTTGATTATTTGGTTCCGTTGATTGCCCAACTCGCAACGCCAGGAATTTAAACGCTTTAGTATCTAACGTCTGGGGATCTAATTTGATGCGATAGCTACCGTCACCACCAGTCCATCTTAACCGTAGACCTTGAGTCTCCTGGTAAAGATGATCTGTCGGTTGCTGTCCTTCAAACGATAACTTCTTCGCGTTGATTTCTAAAGTTTTGACTGTACCTACAACTGGCTTTGATACCTCAAGACTGGTTTGGGATTCCTCAAAATGTTGCACAAACAAACGATGAGAATCTTGAAATTGTGAAACCAGATTGACATTGTTTGGAAGCCAAGCAGCCTCAATGCCAACCGCATAGTTTCTTAACAATTCTAGAAATTCTTGTTTGTCTTGAAGTACAGACATCCCCAAAGCTGAAATGTAAACTTTAGCAATCTGTTCCTGGTCTTCACGCTCAATTGTTTTGACAGATTCTTGCTGCCATACACTGTTAAAGTGATTATGATTTGCACCATGAATCCACAACAGCGATTTGAATCCACGTGCTGGTTGTGTAGGGTTAGCAAGGTCAACTGTATGTGACCTGTCATACGTCTTATAGCCTTCAAACGTGAAGACATCACCATCACGGCTACCATGAATGATCAGGTAGTTGTCCCGCACTTTGGTAGGTCCCGTTACAGGCACATATTGACCGTCCGTAGGGGCGATCGCAACGGCTGCACGAATGTCAAAACCATAGGGTCCTAGACCAAGAGAACCATCAAGTGGAACAGGTGCTAATTCGGGGTCAAATTGGACGCTTTCCATTGAGTTGAAAAGACTGGCGTGTCCTACTGCTTCTCCCCCACGGGAATGACCGACAATCATCACCCGCGACATATCGACTTTGCCTTCTAGGGGATGTCCAGCCTGTGCATTCCAAAGCCGGAATTGCTTAAGGTGTTCTAGATGGACAATCGCTCGTGCATCGTTTTCGCCGAAATTACCGCCGTTAAGAAAGTTAACATCTATCGTTGCGGCAATCATTCCATGAGATGCCAGCAGTTCGCACAAATAAATATATCCTGGTGTTGAGTTTTCTAGGGGATCGTGGTTACCGTGGGCAAAAACTACCAATGGGAAAGGTTCATCTCCCACAGGTATTCTGATGTGTCCGTTAATGGGAACCTGAGTACTATCAAAAGACCAATCGACACCAAAGCCCAATTCAGCAATGTTCGATATATCAATCCGTCGCGTAGCAAACCCCTCAGTTGGGTTGTGGTACACATAATATTGATTCAAATCCGGATTTGAGCTGTAATCCAAGTTTGGTGCGGCATAGACCACTTTACTGAAAGTATAAGCACCTGGTTTTCCTGGATTGCTGAGATTAGTACATAAATCAGTTATTTTCTGCATAGAAGTCTCACTTAGGGGTGCAGCGTTACAATACTGCCCCAGTATTGGCTTCGGTTGTTTACAAACTTATCTACAAGTTCTTAACTTGAGTTTCCACAATCTAGGCACCGCCTGCTGTGAAAATAAGAAGGACGCGCGAAGAGGTGAGGACACCCGCCCCCACATCCTACAAAACCTCTTATTTCACTCCCGCCTATGTGCAACGCGACAGCTTGACTAAAAACCACACATCCAGTTAAGCTTAATCAGACCAATTGGTCGGAAAAGCGCAGATGTCAAAAGGCGAAGAAACAAAAGAAAAAATTCTCCAACAAGCAGCCGAACTGTTTAACCAACAGGGGTATGCTGGCTCGTCTATTTCAGACATCATGCGTGTTACAGGATTGCAGAAAGGAGGAATCTACAATCACTTCAAAAGTAAAGATGATTTGGCGTTACAGGCTTTTGACTTTGCGATCGCCCAACTTAGACAGCATTATTTAGCCGCAATCCACAGCAAGCGTCATGCAATTGAGCGCCTGCAAGCAATTATTGGTGTATTTCGTAGCTACGTTGATAATCCACCTATTAAGGGGGGGTGTCCACTGCTGAATACTGCGATTGAGAGTGATGATGCTCATCCTGCTTTGCGCCAACGCGCTCAACAGGCGATGAACTCTTGGCGCAAACTGTTTTATCGAATTATCCAAAAAGGAATCGAAAAGGGTGAAATTCGGTCAACAGTTGATGCTGATGAAGTTACAACTATCCTGATTGCAACACTGGAAGGGGCGATGATGATGAGCAAGCTTTATGGAGATTCGATTCATCTTGAACGAGCAATCAATCATTTGACTCATTACATCGAAAGCCAATTACGCATTTAACCCAAGTGGACTTTCTTTTTCGTTTAATAAAAAAAAGACCGTTTGGTCTGAAAAAAGAAAAATTGAGAAATCACAGTTCAACAAAAGGAAAGCAATGAGTGATTTTTGTGGTCAGGTAGCACTGGTGACGGGAGCATCGCGAGGCATAGGCGCAAGCGTCGCCCGTATTTTAGCCGAACGTGGTGCTGACATAGTAATTAACTACCGCAGTAAGAGTTCACGTGCTATTGAAGTAGCCGATGCAGTACGTGCCACTGGTCGTCAAGCCCTCCTTGCTCAGGCTGACATCACAAGTGAGAGCGAAATGAGAGAGATGATGAAGCTCGTAGAGAACGAGTTTACACGCCTTGACCTCCTCATCCTCAACGCAAGTGGTGGAATGGAGAAGGATAAGGCAGCCGACTATGCAATGCAACTCAACCTTACCGCCCAGATACGTGCGGTTGACCTATCGTTACCACTGATGCAAGCAGGTGGACGCATAGTTTTCATCACCAGCCATCTGGCTCATTTTTATGGACATAAGCCAGTTACTCCCATTTACGAGCTAGTGGCACAAAGCAAAAAAGCTGGCGAAGAGGCTCTGCGATCTCGTATACCTGAACTGACGAATAAAGGCATTAAACTGCTGGTAGTCAGTGGCGACTTGATTGAGGGTACTATCACCCCTAAGCTTATGCAGCGCCAGAACCCAGGTTTCATTGAATCTCGCCGTAAACAGACAGGTTTTCTGCCTAGCGTTGAAGACTTCGCCCACGCCATTGTCGATGCTGCAGCAAACACTCAATTAAAAAGTGGAGCAACTATTTTCGTGGGAAGTACTGAATGGGAAACTGCCTAGGCACACTGACAACTCCTAAGCAGCCGTTAGCAAAAAGCTGACGATTGTAGATTGTTAACCAATATCTAATCCAAAATCTAAAATCCAAAATTGATATGATTCATTCTTTCAATAGTCAGGAAAAACCCTTACGTCTAATTACAATTCCTATCAGTCATTACTGCGAAAAGGCACGATGGGCGCTGACAAAGGTGAAACTTCCTTACGTTGAAGAACCTCATATGCCACCATTTCATCGATTGGCAACTGGTCGAGTTGGTGGAAAATTAACTCCTGTTCTCATAAGTGAAACTAGTGCTTTCACTGATTCAACTGATATTTTACGATACCTGAACGAAATAGCTCCTGATAACGCTAAGCTATACCCCATAAATCCCGAGTTACGCCAACAAGTTGAAAAACTGGAAGATTTATTTGACGATCAGCTTGGATCTGCAACACGGCATTGGGGTTACTTTTATGTGATAGATGACTACAAGTTTATGCAACGTAGATGGTGTCAAAGTGTTCCTTTTATTGAGGGGGCATTATTTCCAGTAGTTTTTCCCTGGATGCGCTCAGTGGTTCGGCGAGGCTTCAACATAACCCCAGAGTCTGCTGCACAAGCATATGAACAAATCAAGAGCATTTTTGACCAAGTGAGTGAATTATTATCTGATGGACGCACCTACTTGGTTGGAGATAGCTTTTCCGCTGCTGACATCACTTTTGCTGCACTTGCTGCTCCTGCTGTGTTACCGCCAGAACATCCAATGAAGCCTGTTAGTTTGCAAGAATTGCCACCCAAGATGGCATCTGAGATTAGCGCCTTTCGAGAAACCCCAGCAGGAGCTTATGTGCTGCGTTTGTATCGTCATAGACACAATTGAATCCAGGTATTTAATATAGATAAAATACTAAAGTTTTTTACCGAATGTTTAGGAAATAGTTCTTATTTTGGTGGCGCTCAGTTAACTCTAGCAGATATCGTTGCTGGAACAGATATGTCTTTCTTACCTATGTTGGGAGTCAGTCTCACTAATTACCCGAAGCTAAATGACTGGTTTGAGCGGTTGATGCAGCGAGAAGCATGGCGAAAAACGGAACTGAGTACAGAAGATTTTGAAAAATTCAAGCGAGTTTTGGTAAAGCTACGTAGGCGTCAGATGAGCCGAGGAAATAATGCTTAGTAGGAGAGGAAAATCTATGTTGAGAGAAAATAAGTCATTAGCGATCGCCTGTGCATCAGGCAGTTTCAAAGGTGCTTTTGCTCATGGTGTGTTGAGTGCTTTGGAAGCTGCTGGAGTCCGTGCTGATGCTTATGCTGCTGCGTCTTCCTCAGTTATTCCCACAGCTTGGGCTGCCATTGGCAAAGCAACAGAATTGGGTGTGGATTACTGGTTAGCAGGCTTACAAGTCCTCAAACAACCAAATGTGGGAATGAGTCAAATAGTACTTGGGGGAATTGCACATTTCAGTCCAAATAAACAACTGTTTGAACCAGAAACACCAGAATATTTCGTTGCTACCAGTGCGGTGAGCACTCCAGAAGCTGCTAGTGAGACTCAAGGAGAAAAAGCAAGACGCTTAGGGCGACGCTTGTTGGTATCAGCAGGGAAAAAAGACCGCAGTTGGGTGGATGAACACTTGCAATTAGCTGTATTTGGCACAAAACTAGGAGGTGAACTGCATCTTGATGCCAGTAGCTTTGATGAAGTCGCGTACGCATCTTCTCGGATGCTTCACGCTTGGGATATCCCTGCTTGGATAGGCACAAAGCCTTACATAGATGCTTCCTACACTTGTTTGTGTCCGGCGATAGAGATGATTGAGCAAGGATATCAGGAAGTGGTGGCGATCGCCAACGAACCAGGCACACTCTATCGGGATATGTTCCAGTTAGAGGCAATCTCTACCCATTATCAAGGAGTCCCAATTCATATTATTCGACCGGATGTTGATCTAAAAGAGCTTGGGGTTAACTTTACCAGCGCGACAGAAGAGGGGTTGTTTGCAGTGTATCGGCACGGAGAGGAAAAGGGCAGAGAATTTATCAATCGGTGAGGAAAGGATTTAGTGCCTTCTCATATCATGTCCGGTTGAAGACTTATCATTAAGGCACCAGAGGGGCAGGGGGGCAGGGGAGAAGATTTTAACAGTTACCAGTTATCAGTTATCAGTTATCAGTGAGCCAGCGCTATGCAGGAGGGTCTCCCGCTCTCACGGCGACTGGCGTTCGTCGTTCGCTTCGCGTGTCCGTTCGCCCTTGGCGTGCCGCAGGCATAGGACATAGACGTGCCGAAGGCATACCCGAAGGGTTATCAGTTTCATCGTTGGGGGAAACACCACACTCCTGTGCACCGTTCGTCAAGAGACGTGCCGTAGGCATAAGCGTTGGTGGTGAGCCACTGCGGTCTTGGGGTTTCCCCAAGTAGAGCAAGTGGCGTTCGCGTTCGCGGAGCGTGCGCTTTGTGCTCAGCGTCTCCGTTCGGCCTCAAGCCGTGCCCGAAGGGCTCAGGAGATACCCGGAGGGCGGGTTTAAATCCCCCACCATAGCAGGCGTCACTGCGGCTGGTAGCTGTTCACTGTTCACTGTTTTAAGGTTTTTGCACAGATCCACGAAATAATAACTAATTAACCGGACTTGATATCAATACATTAACATTGCGACTTTTCAAAATAAAAAATCACTCCATTGTCAGGCTAGACTGTAAAAAATATCGACAAACCACTTACCCATATTGGATAAACGTTAGCCAGGGAGCCGCCCGCCTGACTTAGGTTAACCATCTAGTCTTAGTGAAGTACCCACCACCAAATCGGAATACCTCTAACTGGTGGGGGCTTCGAGTTTCATCCGTCGATGCCACGGCGCGGAATCTCCCAAGAGATCGCCAACCAAATCCCGTGATGGTCTTACGGGCGCGTCCGGAGGTTTGGGACTCGCCCCAGAAATTAGATTTCACAGCCAACGGCATAAGGGTTTGCGACTCATTTTCGGACAGGTCTAAAGGCTTCGAGGTGATTAGATACAGAACTGGGGCTCTTTCCATCAGGCATGATTGCCCCATGCAGGTAAGCCTGGTTCAGATTCACATCACTTAGATCGACTTCAGTCAAATTTGCCTGAGTGAGGTTGGCTTGAGCCAAGTTTATTTTAGTTAATTTTGCCCCTTTCAAAATGGCACCAGTGAGATTTGCCCGACTCAAATTTGCCTGAGTCAGGTTTGCACCACTCAAGTCGGCACCACTAAAGTCGGCACCACTCAAATTGGCACTCTTGAGATTAAACGCAATCAACTTCAGGTTTCTAAAGTCTCTTTGCCCAGCTGCATATCGGCTTAAAAGTTCATTGGCATCCATATTGGCTGCCTCGCAACGAGTAGCGTTGTCGCTGTTTACCGATCTTAATCATAATTCACAATCAACAGTTTTTACCAAATTACAGATAAGTATAAGCTGACTGCCCCAATATGCGCCTTTCTTGCCTGCGTTCTCTGTGCCTCGAGCGGTTCGTTAGTATTATATAGATATACACTCCCAGCCAATTGTCTAAGTTTGAGTAAAGTATGGAAAAACAAACGATTCATGTTATCGGAGGTGGACTCGCTGGGACAGAAGCAGCGTGGCAAATTGCTTCTGCTGGAGTGTCGGTTATTCTTTGGGAAATGCGCCCAAATCGCTACAGTGGTGCGCATCATACGGAACATTTGGCGGAATTGGTGTGTAGTAATTCTTTTGGCGCAATGGCAAGCGATCGCGCTGCTGGTCTATTGCATGAAGAATTGCGTCAACTCGGTTCTGTTGTGATTTCAAAAGCTGATGAACATGCCGTCCCTGCTGGCGGGGCGCTAGCAGTAGATAGAGGACGATTTAGCCAGGACTTGACGGAAACTCTCTCTCGCCATCCTCTTATTGAACTGCGCCGGGAAGAACTGCGTGTTATCCCGGAGGGTATTGTCGTTTTGGCAACTGGACCATTAACCAGCCCGGAATTGGCGGAAGATTTACGCCGCTTTACCGGGATGGAATACCTCAGCTTTTTCGATGCCGCAAGCCCTATTATCGTGGGAGAATCGATTAACCGCGACATCGCCTTCATGGCATCGCGCTACGACAAAGGTGAAGCTGCTTATCTCAACTGCCCGATGAATAAAGAGCAGTACTTGCAGTTTTGGCAAGAACTACGTGCAGCCGAACAGGTGGAATTGAAAGATTTTGAACGGGAAACAGCGAAATTTTTTGAAGCCTGTTTGCCAATTGAAGAACTCGCACGGCGCGGGGAAGACACCATGCGCTACGGTCCCCTCAAGCCAGTGGGTTTATCGGATAGTCGGACTGGAGAACGCCCCTACGCCGTGATACAGTTGCGGCAAGAAGACAAAGCAGGTCAACTTTGGAATATGGTAGGATTCCAAACAAATCTGCGTTGGGGCGAGCAAAAGCGAGTCTTCCAGATGATTCCTGGTTTAGAAAATGCAGAATTTGTGCGGCTGGGGGTGATGCACCGCAACACTTTTATCAACGCGCCTCAGCTTATGCTGCCTAGTTTGCAATTTAAGGAGCGTCCAACGCTGTTAGGTGCTGGACAGTTGATTGGGACTGAAGGGTACACCGCAGCCGCCGCAGGTGGTTGGTTGGCGGGAACGAATGCAGCAAGGCTAGCTTTGGGGAAAGAAGCCTTGACGATTTCAAATACAACGATGATGGGGGCGCTGTTTGAGTTTATCAGTTCCGCTTCGCCCAAGCATTTCCAGCCAATGCCTCCTAACTTTGGGATTTTCCCAGAACTGGGTGAGAAAATCAAAAACAAACAGGAACGTTACGGACGTTATCGCGATCGCGCTTTAGCTGAGGTTAGGGAATTCGTAACTCGTAATTTCTAACTCGTAATACAGGGAGAATAATTACGAATTACGAATGACGAATTATTTTGATGCCTTGCGTTGGTCTTCAATTGTCTCGTCTTTAGTTGTTGCGATTCCATGTACACCGATCGCGGCGATCGTTGCACCTATGAAGCCCCAAGTCCCGTTGGCAAATGCATTCATCCGATGACTGAGACTACGATGATAGGCAAGATCTAACTGTCTATTATTAACTCTTCCGTCCCTGACTAACTTGTCCACATACCTTTCGGTTCTTCCTAGCGCTTCGTAGTCAGTGTTGAAGGAGTAAAGTGATGACCCCGCCACCAACAAACCAGGAATAACCAAGGCAATAAAGAGAATGACTCTGCCTATGCTCATACAACCTCGTTAGGCAACATATTTGAGTTAATGCTGACATAGCGGGAATTTGCTGAGAGTATCTGGCGAACAAATTAGAAAAATCGTGCCTATCACAGGTTCAGGCATATTTTGGGAATAATATTCATGATGTTTGCAACGATACCTTAGGGACTTCCAAATAAAAAAGTATCCAAAAATCTCTTGTGGAACGGGCGTCTCGCCCGTTCAGATTGAGGGCGGGCAGGAGGGATGCCATACGTGTCAACTTAAGCTAAAACCCTTTTAAAATCTCGTTTCCAGGTGGAACCTGGAAATGCCCTTGAAGCGGCTAGTAACGCTCAATTGGCAGCCTCAGGCTGCTAAGGCTGCATTCCCAGCCTCAGGCTGGGAACGAGGCAATCTCTAAAAGCTGGTTCTATTATCTGTGTCCATCTGTGTCCATCTGTGGTTCATTATTTCTTTGGTGTACCTTACTCAATTGCAAAGCGCTATAAAATCTCGTTTCCAGGTGGAACCTGGAAATGCCCTTGAAGCGGCTAGTAACGCTCAATTGGCAGCCTCAGGCTGGGAACGAGGCAATCTCTTAAAGCTTGTTCTATACTGGTTTTGACCTTAAGTTGACACCAATCGCTAGAAGCCGATTCCACAATCCAAGGTTGTATTGCACTCAATCAAGAACCGTTATATAACCATCGCTAGCGAACCCTACGGTCCTTTAACAGGAATATCAGCAACCCTAATCTTGGGCAAAGTGCTGTAACTTTGGTCGCTACCAGACATATTATTCGTCGCTAAGGAAAATGAGGTTGCTGATGGAGACATTCTTCCCAAAAAAACAAATTCCCCTTTCAGAGTCGTCCCAGGTTGAATTTCAATTTCAGAGTTGTCTGGTGGTGCAACCAAGTTGTACTGATTACCCAGGTTATCTATCAGTACCATGTCCTTACTATTGTTCAACTTGATAGGGTCTTTATGACCATTCGTCACCGCAAGGTTGACCTTAGTACTATCCTCAGCAAAGGATATCTCTGTTAAACGTACCACAGTACCGTTGGCATGATTCACCTGGAGATTGAGAGTTTGAGGAGGTGGTAGTAATGGTGAGGTATCTGTAGAGGTCGTTTGGGTATCGGTCGTTTCGGTATTGGTTGTTTCGAGTGGCGATGCAGTAGGTGCCACAGCAGGTGTTGCGGCTGTGTTGGCGGTGGGTGAACTGGTAGCAACATTAGGATTGGTTTGTCCCAATAGCATCTGTTGCAATCGTGGGTTTTTGATAACTAACCAAATACCAGCACCTAGTACGAGTAGTAAAGTAAACAGAACTCCCATCAGAAAGCCACTAAAGGCATTACTGCCACGACGGTTGGTTTTTGGTTCTTGTTGAAAGCGGTTTTCCGTCATTTGAAGTAAGATTGCTACTTTACATAACAAAGGATATCTGTTTTGCACCCACCTTTGGATCTATCTTATTAATTATTAGAAATTCTTATCCATAAAGATTCCATAGACACTTGCGCCCAAGCACCAAATTACAGCAGTTTTCACCTATTTGAACGACACTGTAAGGGCACAGCATTGCTATGCCCCTACGGCAAATATGGTCTATTTACCTGAAAATAGTTGTAACTAGATTTGGGATGAGGTTTCTAGCCAATGGTAGTCACCAAGGCAAATCAAGGCTATAATAATGTTTATTGCCGTGACAAACTTTCGGGGTTTGCGGCTTTAAGGGCGCGTAGCTCAGTGGATAGAGCAACAGATTCCGGTTCTGTTGGCCGGGGGTTCAAATCCCTCCGCGCTCGTCTTTTGTACCACATTACTTGTCTGCGTTGACACATTGATGTAATTGACTGTCGCGATCGCCTGAAGGGTACTGCGCTGAGTCCTGTTCGCGTAGCGTGCCCGCAGGGCATACGGACACGCTACGCGTTGGTGGAGCCTGTACTCGTATAAAACCGCCGTGGTTGACCAATAAAACGTGGGTCATTTTTGAGCGCTTCACACATTTGTTTAATTTGAAAAATCGGTACAAGCAACTCAAGGACAACAGTCTGCAATTCCTGTAAAGTTGACACCAAAAACATATGTATGAAGGCTTTCAGAATTTTCCAGAGAAGCTAAAGCTTCTTTTTCTCTAGTCTACGTGTAATTTCTGAGGTCTATATTACATTTATGAATTAAATTTGATATGGATTTTAGTAATTAAATATACTAATGATTCGCTAAAACTTCAGATTAATTCAGTTAATAGTAGGATTTTGCTTATGTATAGCAGTTTAAAATAAATAACCATTGTTTAAAATTTACTTTTACTCCTCTGTACAAACCAGCACAATTTACGTAAATATATTATACTGAGGAAAAATGGACAAGGTCGCATCTCAGTTCATAGGCAACGCTTATTTACTTATCAACGCTCAAGACGACATCTACCGTGCAGATGCTTGGTTAATCCTATAGGAACCACGAGACTGCTTTATTTCATCTCTAATATTTTTAAATGCATTTCTCTGCAACGACGAATATGCATTGTTTTGTAGTGAAAAATTCCCTATTAACAAGTTAACAATTACTGCTTTTCTGTACAAAATCAGGCTAGAGATTGACGGTTTATCAGCGATTTATTATTGCCCCGTTAACTGATGGCATCATAACTGTTTAGCAGACTTCTTGATTTCTCTAAGCGCAGCAGATTTATATCTGGCTAGTGCCAAGTTGTCATGCTTTCAATTTTTGAGAACTGCTACGAGGTTTAAGCTTCGGAGTCAGAGTTATGCTGCGCGGTTGTTAAGAAAAACACACTTCTGGAATAGCATCTGTAATATATGCTCGCATTAGAACTACAACAGTCAATCTTAAATTCACTCCAAAATTTGAAAAGTCTTGATGTACTTAAAAGATTATTTTGGAGCCAATTGAATTACGAACGAGTAAATCAAGAACTTTCTCATCGGAAATTGACTGATGCAGTTGCTTATGAAGTTAAAGGCTCCCCCTTGTTATTAGCTTCAGGGGGAGCTAACAATGCTTTCCATGTTATTTATACTTGTTTGAAATCAGAAGAATTATCAAGGCAAGGGGAAAGAAATGTTGTTAATCATCTTCTAAAAGACCACCCGTATGCTTTATTCGTCTTTTCCAATAAATCACAATCGCGGTGGCACTTTCTTAATGTTAAATATGATAATTCGCCACAAAAAAGAAAGTTATTTCGCCGCATTACCGTTGGAGAAGGCGAACAATTACGCACAGCGACAGAAAGGATAAGTCTGTTGGATTTGGAGCAAATAAGCCCAAATGCATCACCCTTAGATATTCAAACACGCCACGACGAAGCATTTGATGTTGAAGCTGTCACTCAAGAATTTTTCAGAGAGTATCGTAAAACTTTTGAAAAAGTTGAAGGACTCATTCAAGGGATTGAAGGTGATGAAAGTAAGCGGTTATTTATTCAAAAGCTATTTAACCGTTTAATGTTCGTCACTTTTATCCAGAAAAAAGGATGGCTGAAGTTTCAACAAAGAACTGATTATCTATCAGCTTTGTGGAAAGCTTACCAGGATGACGATGGCATATCCAACAAAAACTTTTATAGAGATAGGCTTGCCCATTTATTCTTTCGAGGACTAAATAACCCTCAAGAACAGGACATCATAGGAATTAATAATGGTGGTTTTCTCAAAGAATTAATTGGTATTGTTCCTTACCTAAATGGCGGTCTTTTTGAAGAGGGCGAAGATGATCAAAATCCTAAGATTATTATTCCAGATGATTGTATAGATAGTATTCTTCATGACCTATTTCAACGCTTCGCTTTCACGGTTACAGAAAGCACACCCTTAGATGTAGAGGTAGCAGTAGATCCAGAAATGCTAGGAAAGGTGTTCGAGGAACTAGTAACAGGAAGACATGAATCTGGAAGTTACTATACTCCCAAACCGATTGTTTCTTTTATGTGTCGTGAGGCGCTAAAGGGATATTTAAAAACACAAGTTGCAACCGAGTCACATGATGCAGTAGCCCAATTTGTTGATGAACATAATCCAGATAGTCTGGTGAATCCAGAAGCAATATTAGCAGCATTACGTAAAGTTAGGTGCTGCGATTTGGCTGCTGGAAGTGGAGCTTATTTATTAGGTATGCTCCACGAGTTATTAGATTTACGTCAATGTTTATTTGCAACTAAAGGTTTAGATTCAAATACGGTTTATCAACGCAAGTTAGAAATTATTGAAAATAATATTTACGGTATTGATAAAGATGTATTTGCAGTCAATATTGCACGGTTAAGGTTATGGCTATCGCTAGCTGTTGAGTACCAAGGTGAGAAGCCGAACCCATTACCAAACCTGAAATATAAAATTGAAGTGGGAGATAGTCTCACGGCTCCTAGTCCTACAACTACAGGAGCGATTAGGCATGAATTAATCAGCCAATACAGCCAAAAAAAAGCTGAATATATGCGAACCCATGAAGGCGGTAAAAAGCAGAATTTAGAACGGGAGATTAATGAGTTAAAAACTCAAATTAGGTTAATAACTAATGGAAGCACTAAAGCACCAGAAGGTTTTGATTGGGCGGTAGACTTTGCTGAAGTTTTTGCTGATGGAGGGTTTGATATTCAGGTAGCAAATCCGCCATATGTGAGACAGGAATTAATTAAAGATTTAAAGCCGACATTACAAAAGGTTTATCCTGCTGTTTATACTGGAACATCTGATTTGTATTGTTTCTTTTATGCCCGTGCTTTGCAACTTTTAAAACCAGGCGGAATGTTGGCGTTTATTTCTTCTAATAAGTGGTTTTATACGAAGTATGGGGAAAAATTGCGAAAGCATATTGCAGAAAATTGTCAGATTAATAGCATTACAGATTTTGGTGAATTACCAGTTTTTAAAAGCGCCGCTGTTTTAACAATGGTCTTTATAGCACAAATGGGTAAAGCAGTTCAAAAATCAACTATTTTTACACAGGTAGAGACTCTAAATCCACCTTATCCAAATGTACTTGAGATTATTCAAGCAAAAGGCAAAATTTTACCTAATACTGCGCTAAAAAGTGTTAACTGGAGGTTAACTGACAGTACTTCTACAAATCGGCTAGCAAAGATGGAATCAGCAGGTGTTATTTTAAGTGAGTATATTGATAATCGGATTTTTTATGGTATTAAAACAGGCTTTAATAAAGCTTTTGTGATTGACAACATTAAAAGAGCAGAGTTAATTGCTCAAGATCCGAAGAGTGTAGAGCTTATTAAGGCGCTAGTTGTAGGTAAAGATATTCGGAAGTGGTTGATAAAATCTCAGCAAAGATGGTTAATTGTTACAAAAAATGGAATTGATATTAATAAATATCCAGCGGTTTTTAATCATTTAAATCAATGGAAAAATGAGCTAGAAAAGCGTAGCGATCAAGGTGAATATTGGTGGCAGCTTAGGGCTTGTGCTTACTACGGTGAATTTGATAAGCCCAAAATTATTTTTCCTGATATTGCTCAAGAACCACGTTTCGTTTTAGATACACAAAAAGTTTATCTGAATGACACAACATTTATGATTCCTATATATGACCTTTACCTACTCGGTGTACTTAATTCATCAAGTGTAAAAAATTTTTATTCAGAAATTAGTCCGACTATTTTAGGTAAAAATTTACGTTTTAAGCGACAATATGTTGAAAAAATTCCTATTCCTAATGCTTCAACTACCGAACGAGAAGCGATATCTAAACTAGTCCAAAAATGCCTAGATGCAAAAGGCGTTAACTGTGAAGCATGGGAGAAAGAAATAAGCGATCGCGTCGCCGCCCTCTATGGACTGTAGGACAATATAGAAGAGAACAATCTCGCCTACAGTATTAAGAAATTTTGAGGGAAAAACCATGCAATCAGCTTTACGTATCACAACCAAAGTTTTACCGGGAAACAAAATAGAAATTGAAATTCCCGAAGCTGAAATAGGCGATAGTGTTGATGTCTTTGTAATTTTACCAGAGAAAGCTGAACCAAAACGCCGTTCAGCAGTAGATATTCTTAACGAGCTACCAGGGAGACAGCTTTTCAAAACTACCGAAGAAGTAGATAAGTATCTGAAAGAGGAACGGGAATCATGGGAACGCTAAACATTCCCGCTTCTAGTTTAGTATATGTAGATACATCAACTGTGATCTATAGCGTTGAGAAGTTTCCTGAGTATGTTCCACTGCTTGCACCTCTATGGTTAAAACTACAAGCAGGAGAAATTGAAATTGTTAGCAGTGAATTAATTTTGATGGAAACTTTGGTTCTACCTCTGCGAAATTCTAACTCAATTTTAATTAACGCTTATGAACAGCTTTTGATTTCATCTGAAATGCGACTAATTCCTATAAGTCAATCAATACTGCGACAAGCTGCTAATCTTCGGGCTACAAGTAACCTCAAAACACCCGATGCTATTCATGCTGCAACAGGTTTATCTGTTAGTTGTAACCAATTTATTACCAACGATAAAGGCTTTCGTAATGTTCCTGGCTTACCTGTTGTTATCCTCAGTGAAGTTTTAGCATCTTGAATTTAATACAAACCTAACCCCCAACCCATTTCCTACAAGGGAAAGGGAGTAAGAATTAAAGCCTCTCTCAGTATAAAAGCTGCTCCTCTTCCCTCCCCTAAAAGGGGAGGGTTAGGGAGAGGTGGAGAGAGGAATGGAAGTAAGGTTTTCTTATTTAATAAAAAAATAATGCCTACCCACGATATTATAGACAACCGTAATCAAAAGTTAGTAGACCAAATTAAACGCATTCTCGATTCAACAGAAGCGGCACATTTTGCGGTAGGTTATTTTTTCCTTTCCGGCTTCACCGCCATTGCAGAACGCCTAACGAGTATTAAAGAATTACGCTTGCTCATTGGCAATACTAGCAACCGCGAAACCATCGAACAAATCGCCCAAGGATACCGCAGATTAGAATTAATTGAAGATAAAATCGAAGCGCAAAAATATCCCAAGCGCAGTGAAGAAAAACAGATGACGAATGAAACAGCAGCCAATGTCCGTTCCAGTATTGAATTAATGGATCAGACGGATGAAGCCGAGACGCTGGTTAAAAACCTAGTGCAAATGATAGAAGAAAAACGGCTTCACGTCCGCGTTTACACCAAAGGAACTTTACACGCTAAAGCCTATATTTTTGACTACGGTACTGTTTATGATAACAAAGGTAGAGCTTTAGAGCGTCAAGAAAAAGGCATTGCGATAGTAGGTTCATCTAATCTTACCCTTTCCGGCATTAACCATAATACCGAACTGAATGTAACCATCCACGGAAACGATAACCATACCGAATTAACTCATTGGTTTAATGAATTATGGAACGAAGCAGAAGATTTTAATGAAGCGTTAATGAGAGAAATGAAACAATCTTGGGCGGGTTTACCTGTCCGTCCTTATGATGTTTACTATAAAACTCTCTACGCTCTAGTCAAAGATAGATTAGAAGATACTGCACCAAAAGATTTAATTATAGAAGACGAAATTAGTAAAAAATTAGCAGAATTTCAAACAGTAGCTGTTAATAATGCTGTACAAAATATCAGAGATTATGGTGGTGCTTTTGTCAGTGATGTCGTAGGGCTTGGTAAGAGTTTTATTGGTGCTGCAATTGTTAAAAGATTTGAACAAGTAGAACGCGCACGTCCTTTAATTATTTGCCCTGCACCACTAAAAGAAATGTGGGATAGATATGATGAAGTTTACCAGCTAAATGCTCGCATTCTTTCAATGGGAATGTTAAAAGAAGATGACGATGGAAATGTAAAAACATTATTAAATGATTTTAGATTTAAAGATAGAGATTTTGTACTTATAGATGAAAGCCATAACCTACGGAATAATAGCACTCAAAGATACAAAGTAATCGAAGCCTTTTTAGGTGCTGGGAAACGTTGTTGTTTTTTAACAGCTACTCCTCGGAATAAAACTGCTTGGGATATTTATCACCAACTAAAATTATTCCATCAAGATGATAAAACTGATTTACCAATAGACCCACCTAATTTAAAAGAATATTTTCAATTAGTAGAAAAGGGTGAGAAAAAATTACCAGAATTACTATCCCACATCCTCATTCGTCGTACCCGCAACCACATCTTGCGTTTTTACGGTTTTGACTCAAAAACTCATCAACAAGTTGATCCAGCTAACTTTAAAGAGTACCTAGACGGAACCCGACGCGCTTATGTCATCGTTGGTGGTAAGCATCGGTTTTTCCCTAAACGCGAATTAGAAACCATCGAGTACAGCATTGAGGACACATACCAAGGGCTGTATCAGGATTTACGTCAATACATGGGTAAATCTCGCAAGCGTCAACTGGTTAAACCACCCACAAACGAACTTAGCTATGCGCGTTATGGACTATGGAATTATGTTTTGAAAGACAAACAAAAGCAAGAACCTTACAACACTCTGCAACGTGCAGGTGCTAATCTACGGGGTTTAATGCGAGTGCTATTGTTTAAGCGCTTTGAGTCAAGTGTTTACGCTTTTCAAGAAACTCTCAAAAAATTATTGATAGTGCATGAAAGATTTTTAAAAGCACTGTCTCAAGGATTTGTTCCCGCAGGAGAAGAAGCACAAACTCTGCTATCGGAAGATTATAACCAAGCAGAAGAACAAGACTTGATGGATGCATTGCAGAAGGTATCTAATAAATATGATCTAGCTGATTTTAACGCAGAAAAATTACAACAGCATATTGATCATGATATTAAACTGCTAAAAAAAATTTTGGCATTAGTTGAACCAATTACTCCTGATAAAGACGCCAAATTACAGACTCTTATCAATTGGTTATCTAAACCAAATTTAAAAAATAAAAAACGGCTTATTTTTACACAGTACGCCGATACAGCAAAGTATTTATACGAGAATTTAAACCCAGACGGTAAGAATAATGACATTGATGTAATTTATAGCGGTAACAACAAAAATAAAGCACGTGTAGTCGGAAGATTTGCACCTAACGCTAATAAAGAATATAAATTTAAACCAGGAGAATCAGAGCTTAATACGTTGATTGCTACCGATGTTTTGGCAGAAGGTTTAAACCTGCAAGATGGCGACTTAATAATTAATTATGACTTACACTGGAACCCAGTTAAACTCATTCAGCGCTTTGGTCGTATTGACCGTATTGGTAGTGATAAAGATGTAATTTATGGATATAACTTTTTACCGGAACTAGGTATTGAGCGCAATTTAGGTTTGAAACAAAAGCTTAAAAACAGAATACAAGAAATTCACGATACTATCGGTGAAGATGCTGCCATTCTTGATAAAACAGAACAACTGAACGAAGAAGCAATGTATGCCATTTACGAACAAAATGGTAAACAGTTGAGTCTATTTTCTATTGAGGATGAAGATAATTTTTTAGATTTAAATGAGGCAGAAGAAATCCTCAGAAAATTACAAAAAGAAGACCCTGGTGAATTCGATCGCATCGCCAATTTACCACATGGTATTCGCACTGCTAAATTCTCCATGCTGAAGGGCACATACATTTTCTGCGAAGCTTCTGATCCTAATCGACCTGATATTAAAGGCTACCAGCAATTATTTTTATTAGATGACAAGGGGAATATAGTCTCTAGGGACATTCCCCGTATCCTGGGTGCAATTAAAGCTGACGATACCACGCCCACTTTGACACTCCCCAAAGATCATAATTCTGCTGTAATGCGCATCAAGCGTCAATTTGCGGAGGAAGTAAAGCATCGCCAAGCGGAAAGGGAATTTAACCAGCGCTTGACTCAAGGACAAAAGTATATTATGCGGGAACTAAGGATATTTTTTAAATCAACTACAGATGAGGAAATAAAAGGTCAGATCAATATTTTAGAAAAAGCGTTTCGCGCTTCAGTGAACCAAGCAATTAACCGAGAGTTAAATAAATTACGGCGTGATGGTTTCACTAGTCAGGAATTATTCAATCAACTGAGACAGATTTATCGTCAACATAATATGCACGAGTGGCAAGATAATAGTTTGCCTACACTATCTCAACCAATACCCGTAATTGTTTGTAGTGAGGCTTTAGTATGACTTCATCAAATCAGGAGTTGCTTGTAACGCATTCCCCACGGCTAGAAGCCTGGGGCAATTCGAGTGCCCTGTACGGCAGCGGCTTAGTTCCTGTTCAGGTTCTGAAGCACAAATGCCGAGCCTCCAGGCGTGGTTACGATTGAAAGAGGGTGTACTCACCCCCACGCCCCTGAAACACATTGGATTGCCGTCTGGGGCAAGCAATATGTTTCTACCCCTAGCCGAGACATGTCGCCGTCTCTTGCCTACTAGAGAGCCGTTCCTGTCGGGTCAACAGTGCGTTTCCAATTTCGGCATATATACATTGTCGCAGATTTTTGGTGTTGTTCGGTGGATATTGGACGGGGATTAAAATCCCCTACGGACTTCCTCCCCATGTCTAAAGCCAGGGGCTTCCGCCCTCCGACTTTCGGTGATACTTCACCATTTGCGCAAAACTAAACCATAGTTTTCCCCATTCCTAACCACTCTTTAATCTCCTCAATCAACCAATGGCGTTCCACCGTAGCCAAAGGACTGGAAGTGAATTTCCGTTGACCAGAATATTCAATTGTCACTCCTCGCGGTGCGGAACCCTGCTGAACTATCTCTTCGTGGACTCTAGTAATCAGTGAAGTTTTTCCCCGACGCCACCAATAGCATAAACCAAATAACTTCCAGCGGATTTCAAAATTTTCCTGGTCAAAGTACAAGTCCGTGTGCCTAAAAGCAGGTAGCACTGTTGCTTGGAATAGCACAAGCAGCAAAGCTAAAAAAGGGAAAATATACAATATTGCAGAATAGCTGAGTCCTGTTGTCGCCAGATTCAGCCACTGGGGCAGTTGCCAGACAAAAGGAGTCACCAGCCCGATGAGATAAAATAATTTGAAGGCTTTCGCTCCGCGTCTGGGAATTTTAATTTCTATCTTATGAGCAGACTTTTTGATTTGAATCCGACTACCTGTAGGCTTGGGGCTAGTCTGCGGTGGGCTGAGTGCGTGTCTGTTCTTGAGTGCGTCTAGTGCTTGGCGAGCAGTACTGAGCCGTTCTGTGACATTTGGTTCTGTAAGTTTACCAATCCAATTCACAAAACCCACATCGATACTCACTCTGTCACCAAATTGGATGCGGGAATCTCGATACGGTAAATCAGCAGGCGGCGTTCCTGTCAGGAGATGAATCAAGGTTGCGCCGACAGCATACAAGTCAGAAGCGGGAACAGCACGACCTCCGAACTGTTCCATTGGCACATAGCCGTAAGTTCCCACAACTGTGAAGGTAGCACCTTCTAATACCGCTTGGTCTTGCACTGCGCCAAAGTCTACCAGGTAAACCCGCTCATCCTGACCCCAAATTAAATTGCTGGGTTTGATATCTCGATGCAGTACAGGAGGGTCGAGTTCGTGCAGGTAGACGAGAATGCTCAAAATTTCCACCGCTATCTTTTCTACCTGTGACTCCCAAAAGCGATGACCCTTATCCAGCAGTTCCTGGAATGATCTTCCGGGAATGTAACTCTGCACCAACCCAAACCAGGGAAATCTCGAATCTGGCTGCTCTTCCAAGACAAAGTAATCTCGATACTTGGGAATTCGGGGATGATCAAGATTTTTTAGCACTTGAGCCTCACGCTCAAACAGCTTGCTTTCATCCCAATGCATCTGCGGGCTGAGAGTGAGCAGCTTGACAACAACTTGTTCTTGGGGTTGTGTAGCCAAATCTACTGCTAACCAAGTTTGACGACTAGCATCTTGCCCTAATTTTTCTTGAAGTTGATAGCGCTTGCAGAGTAACTGTCCCGCTTCTGCCATAACCTTTGAGCCTAAAACCTAAAGTCCCAACCAATGCTTGATTTCATTCACCAGCCAACGGCATGCGTCGTGAGAAAGAGGTGGATTCAATCTACCAAACGAATACTCTTCGACACCAACTGCAAGAGTGACTTCAGCAATTTTATTCTTGCCAAAGCCGCCAGAGTCACTTTTGAAAACTTTGTCAATCTCTAAAACATTTCCTCGCTGCTGTTTGATGCGAAAACCCAGTACTTTCACCTGAATTTCAAATTGCTGATGGTCAAAGTAGACATTTGTCTCCACCAAGACAGGTAAGATAAACCAAGCCGCTAATACGAGACTACCTGTCAACCAAAGCCAATACATCCACGAACTATTGGTCAAAACCGACAACCAAAACAACCAAAATCCGAACCCTGCTACCACAAGCCAATTTCTCGGGCTAGTGACCACCTTACGCCAAGGGACAGGAAGTTTTATTTGCAAGCGGCTAGGTGATTTTTTCAGCCAAACACAGCTTTCTGGAAGGCGTGGACTAGCAACTTTGATAGCATTTTGATTAGCTTTGAGAGCCTCAAGCGCCTGTTGAGCGCTCTTGAAACGTCTTTCTAGATTCGGCTGGGTGAGTTGCTCCAACCAACGAGCAAACCCAGGATTGAGCCTGACAAGGTGAGCAAACTGCAAGCGAGAATCCTTTTGAGGTAAATCCGCTGGAGAAATACCTGTTACTAGATGAATTAACGTTGCTCCCAAAGCATAAAGGTCAGATGCTGGAGTCGCCCTTCCGCCAAACTGTTCCAAGGGTGCATATCCATAAGTTCCCACGACTGTAAAAGTGGCTCCTTCTTTAGCAGCGCGATCTTGTACTGCACCAAAATCAACCAAATAAATCCGAGAATCTTTACCCAATAACAAATTGCTAGGCTTAATATCCCGATGCAATACAGGAGGACTCAAACCATGCAGGTAAATGAGAATTTTTAGGATGTGAGCAGCAATTTTGCGAACTTCTGGCTCTGGGAACACTTTACCCTGAGCAAGTAATTGCTTGAGTGATGTGCCAGGAATGTACTCCTGAACTAACCCAAAGTAAAATAACTGGTCATCAAGGCAAAAATAATTGCGATACTCGGGAATGCGAGGATGGTAGAGATGTTTCAAGACCTGTGCTTCTCGCTCAAACAGTCTTAAATTCTCCCACTGCATTTGGTCGCTAAAAGTGAGCAGTTTCACCACAACATCCTCTTGTGTTGACAAATCCTGTGCTAACCAGGTTTGACGACCTGCATTTTCAGCCAGTTTTTCTTTAAGTTGATAGCGATTATCTAAGACCTGTTGCGTTTGCAGCATCGTGTCGCTATTCCTTAACACTTTTGTCCCAAAATGGCACTATGGATCGCCCAGAAATCAACTTCTTGGCTAATGTAGAGACTTACCATACTACATATATAATATTTTGAACTACGCATCTAGTCCTTGACTTTTCAAGAACGCTCGACATATAGAGGAATTTTGCTACTCGAAGATTGATAATCAATGGTTAGCCGCCAAGGAAAAGAAACGATGCCATCATAGGGAGACATTTTTTAACTTATGTGGTAATACAAATTATCTACTGAGTGAAACAACTCTATTCCGGATTTTCTGTCAAATATTTAGCAAAACTGAGAGATTTAACAGGAAGGAGAGGAAAGGCGAGATAAAATCTGTTGGTAGAATTAAGGTCCATTGATTATACGCTTTCTTAGTATATTTACTTAGCAAAGTGCTAGATAAGTTTTCTATCCTAGTAAATATTATAATTTTTATACAGCTTGCTGTGTTAATTCTGTTGACTAACAACTCATGAAAAGTAGGGTGGGCATTGCTCACCCTAGCGTAAATATGTATTTCAGTTAATTGACAAAAGCTATGCTTTGGCAAGTGAAAGTTGCATGAAATATTCTGACTTAATTGAGTTGGCTGCTGTAAGCACTATAACCATAAGCCAAAGTTTCTTTCATAGTAGATGACGGCTTAAGACTTCTGTTAATCAATTTAGCAAACGGTATTTTGACCCCTTTGATTGTTTCCGGTAGAATGGCGTATTCTTGTGTTGGTTCTACAGTGTACTGCGGGCACTTTTCTTTCATTCCAGAAGCAGTTAACATTGCTTCTATTTCAGATCCAGAGTATTGCTTGAGATAAACTGAATTCTGTTTGGGACTGAGTCTTCTCACCAAATTATGAATTTTATGAGAAGGACAAGACTTGTTGTGGAAAGAATGATTGAAAACGAACGTTCCACCTGGTTTAAGTACACGAGATATCTCAACCAGTAGGTTTCTAATTTGTGCCTCTGGTATATGCATAAAAACGCAGTTAGAAATTACCAAGTCTACAGAATTATCTTCTAAAGCTAATAATTCAGCAGAAGCACAAATAATGTAAAACTCGGCTTCCGGAAAAAAATCATATTCTTGCTTACACTTGAGTAACCGTCGCAATAAAGATTCAGAAATATCAATACCGTAATATTTCTGACATTTTAAATTTTTCTCCTTTGAAAGGAACAAAGGAATCCGACCGTAACCACAGCCAATTTCCAGAATAGAATCTACAGACTTGTTGATAGGAAACTTATTCCAAGTTCCTCCAGGTCTTCCGGTAAGAAGAGTGTAATCTTGTTTAATCGGCGATGTTTCTTCTGCTTGTTCAATTTTTTGGGAACCATAGTATGTCTTACCAATTTTGTCCCATCTTTGTTTTTGTTCAGTACTATTCAACTGTTCGTAGTCTTTAGGGAAATAAATGCCATCTCGAAGTTGAAAGTCATTTAAGCTGATTTTACTGTTTACTGATTGACTCATTCGATTATTCCTCATCAGAAAAATGGGTTAGAAACCCCGTCCTTCGTTTGACGGCTTTACAGGTTAAT
>NZ_CAWMYC010000010.1:0-24712 GCF_963872035.1 Scytonema sp. HK-05 | reverse complement strand
ACAATTAAAGACATTTCTACCTATTGCGTAGCTTTAAGTAGATTTAGTTTACCCCTTGTCTCTCACCAAAACTTTCTCAAAGACAATGGCATCAACCCACATATTATCTGAGTTAAAAATCAGTTCTCCTACCTGCTGATAACCTCGGTTTACATAAAAGGACAAAAGCTTCTGGTGCGTTTTAACTGCATCCACCCGTACAGCATGATAATCTCGATCCGATGCAAGTTCCTCAATCGCTTGCATACACCACGTCCCTAGTCCTTGTCCTTGCCAAGTTGGAAGTATCGCTAGTTTATGCACGTACACGGCAGGAACATCCCAAACTTGCCAAATAATATTTCCATACTTGATATAGGTGAATGGAACCTCTGCCGTCATTTCCAGCGTAAAGGTACCTACCAGATTCTCACCCACTGTGAGTGCATAAACCTCATGCTCATCTGCATCTTTGAGCATATTTCCAAGAGGATAAATTGGTGCTAACCAGTGATTCAGCCCGAAGCGGTTTTTTAAGTCGAAACCGCATGCCAATAGGATTTCGTGAAGTGCGGGTACTTCAGGCTGACTCACACGACGAATGCTCGATCGCATTTTATACGTTAATTCGCTCTTGAGAGACTGTTACGAATTATATATTTTATTAATCTTTGCGTAATATTGAAGACAATGGAGTGTGTTTACGTATATCTAAACTATTCGCCAAAGATTCTTTACCCTGACTCCGCAAGCGGTTTTGCTCTGGTGGTAAAACTGTGACTACAGGTTGCGTTTTAGCAGGTATTGGTACAACGGGCGTCCTTACTTGAGATGGCACAAAAACTGGCATATTTTTGGGACGTGGTTCTACACTTGGGCGACGTTGTGCTACGCGTGCCTGGTAGCGGTTAATGTGATTCTTTACCTTTTGACGCTGCGCTGGACGGTTTAGCAGTAGGAATAATATTAAGCTACCACTAGCACAACTAAGAATAATAGCAAGCACCATCCATAGAGGCATGGGATTGGTATTCTCAGAGGGCGTGTTGATTGGTTGTACAACCTCAGCTTCTGCTATTTCTGGTTCTTGCGGTTCGATACGCCCTACATGGATCAAGCTGTACAGCGCGACGGCACTGCTTCCTAGAAAAGCCACCGACAACCCAGTCGGCAATAGCCAAGGGTAATGTACAAGCAGATGTATCAGAGGATTCTTGCTCCCTGTTCGTCCTGCAATTTTCTTCCCCGGCTCCGGTATAGATGCTTCTGCTTGAGATGGCTGCTGCTGTACACTCTCGCTATTTTCCATGATGGCTTTCAGATTTATACCCTCCAATTATTGATTGTACTGAAGGGTCAACCATCATGTATCCGTAGAAAAATATTGGATTTCAGTATCTTTTTTTAAGAAAGCGACTCAATCCGATATTTTTTTAGTTAAAGTTTGTATTTTTTGATACCTTTTACGACGCACATACTGGCAATGAATTCTCTATTCCCTTGTTGGAACAGAATGTCTTTCAAGAGCAAGTTGAATTAATTTATCAACTAATTCGGGGAAAGAGACACCGCTATGCGCCCAAAGTAGCGGATACATACTCGTTGCTGTAAAACCTGGGAAAGTGTTGATTTCGTTGATGAAAACTTCTCCGGTAGCTTCCACATAGAAAAAATCTACTCTTGCCAATCCAGCGGCGTCAACGGCTGCAAACGCTTGCAAAGCCATTTCCTGAATGTGACGAGTGACAGCTTCTGGTACAGGTGCTGGAATCAGTAAATCTGCTTTTCCTTCTGTATATTTAGTTTCATAATCATAAAATTCAGCGTTGTAAGTAATTTCACCGACAACTGAAGCTTTGGGACTGTCGTTTCCTAAAACAGCACACTCTAATTCTCGTGCGACAACTCCAGCTTCTACGATGATCTTTCGGTCATAGCTGGCGGCGTTATCCAATGCTGCTTCTAATTCTTGCCGCGATCGCACTTTGGCAATGCCCACCGATGAACCTAAATTCGCAGGCTTAACAAAGCAGGGATATCCTAAAGTTGCCTCAATTTCATCACACAGTTTCGGGAAAACACAAGGATTCGACCAAACTTGCCCTCGATTCAACGCTTTGTATTTTACCTGTGGCAATCCTGCCTGGGCAAAGACTGTTTTCATGGCAATTTTGTCCATTCCCACCGCCGAACCCAACACTCCAGAACCAACAAACGGAACCTGCATTAAAGTGAGTAACCCTTGAATTGTCCCATCTTCACCGTTAGGACCGTGGAGAATGGGAAACCAAACATCTACTTCGGCGACTTGGGAAAGAGATTGCCAATGGCTAAGTGTTTGAGTTTTGGCAACTGATAATTGAGAATTGGTACTTTGATTGTCAGGAGTAGAATCTGGTAATTGCTGCGGTGTTCCTGATTTTAAGACTTGTTGCGGTGTGTCCCCAGCCAACCAACGTCCATCTTTCTGGATGTAGAAAGGCAGTATTTCGTATTTAGCAGTATTTTCGTCTGCACTGAGGGCGTTGGCGATCGCCCTTGCTGAACTTATAGAAACTTCATGTTCTCCCGAACGACCACCAAAGAGCAATCCCACCCGCAGCTTCGTCATCTGAAATACCTCACTCACGCATTAAATTCAGATAGCCTAGCACAACGAGCGGGAGTTCCTCCAATTTTCATGCCAGTAGCGCCCAATTGTTACAGTTTTAGGAACATAAGAATGAGCGCTACGTTGTAAACAAAAAAACTTACCTTCCACTAACATCAAGCGCGTGATACTAATCTACAAAATCTGTTGTAATTTCAGATTTTTCAGTGTTATTTGAAGTGATTGGACGGCTACCATCTACGTCAAGAGTACCCTCAATTTGAAAATTACTCTTAGCAATTGGACGTTGACCGTCTATATCGAGAGTATCCCTAACCTCTAAATCACTCTTGTCAATCGGACGCTTACCGTCTACAGCGATGATATCATGATCCTGAAAATCGCTCTTGGCAATTGGACGCTGACCATCTATGTCAATTGTGTCCTGAATCTGAATATCACTTGAAACAATTGGACGCTGACCATCTATGTCGAAAGTGCCTTTAACCTCAAAAGAACTTGGATCAACCGGACGCTGACCATCTATGTCAATTGTTTTGGGAATTGGTTTTGATTCGTTAGATGATGGCTGAGAAATAATGTTTGCTTCAGTATCTGTTGTATTCTGATCCGAATTATTAGCAGTGCTATCAACTTTGTTTGTGTTATCCATACTCTTTGCTTAATTTTTTTGAACTCGTAATACTTCTTATACTTATCATGACTGGAGACAGTGAATGAGGTTTGCAGTGGACTACTGTGCATGAATACGATGATTGCAGTTCAGCTAGGAATTAATACAGCTTCCGGCACTTCCACTGGTTCACCCGTTAAACTAAAAGCGCGAACTTCGGTAATTCTTACCTTCACCAGCGTCCCTTTGAGTTCATTGATATCACCTGTGAAGAAGGTGAGACGGTTTCCGCGCGTACGCCCCATCACTTGGGTTTTGTCTTTGGAATTTTGGTCTTCTACTAGTACTTCTTCGACGCGTCCCATGTAACGCTGCGATCGCTCGGCTGCTTTAATAGAAACAAGATGATTGAGTCGTTGCAGGCGATCGCTCTTCACCTCTTCACTCAATTGTTCATCCCACACTGCTGCTGGTGTTCCCGGACGTGGCGAATATGCAGCGGTATTCAATAGGTCAAAGCCAATATCATCTACCAGTTTCAGGGTATTTTCAAACTGTTGTTCCGTTTCTCCGGGGAAACCCACAATCGCATCAGCACTAATCGACGCATCCGGCATATACCGCCGAATTGTGTCGATTATCCGGCGATATTTCTCATGAGTGTAACCCCGACTCATGCGTTTTAGCACTTCGTTATCCCCAGATTGAAAGGGGATGTGGAAGTGTTCACACACCTTGGGTAATTCTGCACAAGCTTTAATCAGCCGTTCGGTGAAATAACGCGGATGGGAAGTTGCAAACCGAATCCGCTCTATCCCTGGCACATCGTGTACATAATAAAGTAAATCTGTCAAGGTATGCAAATGGCGACCTTCTGGTGTCACTCCCGGCAAATCCCGCCCATAAGCGTCAATATTTTGACCAAGTAAGGTGACTTCTTTGAAACCTTGTCGCCCGAGTTCTGCCATTTCTGCCCAAATTGCTTCTGGTGTACGAGATTGCTCAACACCGCGCACATTTGGAACCACACAGTAAGTGCAGCGTTCGTTACAGCCGTAAATGACATTCACCCAAGCGGTCACACTACTATCACGCCGTGGCTTGGTGATATCTTCCATAATATGAACTGGTTCGGTTGCCACAACTTGGTTGCCGTCCAACACTTGTTGTAGCAAATCTTTCAGGCGGTTCGCGTGTTGTGGTCCCATCACCAAATCTAATTCTGGTACGCGCCGCAACAGTGCTTCGCCTTCCTGCTGAGCAACGCAACCTGCAACAATTAAGGTGAGGTCTGGTTGCTCGTGCTTGCGTTTTGCTTGCCTACCTAGATATGAATATACTTTTTGTTCAGCATTATCCCGGATAGAACAAGTGTTGTATAGGATTAAATGTGCTTGATTTGGGTCTTCTGACCATTCAAAGCCCATGTCTTCTAAGATGCCAGCCATGCGTTCTGAGTCGGCTTTGTTCATCTGGCAACCGAAGGTAGTAATGTGATAGCGACGGGATGAAGTGGTCATTGGTAACTTTGTTGAATTAGTAGTAATGTCTATATGCTTTATTTCAATTGTATTAAAGTGTAGGCAAGGGAACCTGATTTACAAGGTGGTAGGACCTATGCTTCAAGTTAAGAAAAAATGCTTGAATAGTTGGGTTTAAATTCCTCAACCCAACCGACTTGATTAAGCAGCCTTCCAAGTACCGTGGAAGCTGTGGGGAATAACGCCTGGTAATGCCAGTTTACAAACAGGTTCCTCGTCTAGCCTATCCGCATCAAATACCCAAACTTCACTACTATCGGAATTACCATCGTACACAACTGTGATTATCCATCCTTGCTGAGGATTTTGGGAATCATCGGCATAAATGGGTTCCGAAGGATAGCGGTTTTCGCCACAGTCAGCAATTGTCAGGGTTTCGGTTTTGTGATCAAAACGGGCGATCGCCCCAAATATTTGTTTTCTATTATCCACTCCTTGGCGATGCACCGTCAGATAAGTTTCCCTATTGCTTTGTCCCCGGTCTTGCAGTGGTACAATCGGAAAATCACAATGGCGATCCATTATTTCCTTAATTCCTTGTACCTCACCAGCTTTAGGGTCAAGATGCACTTCCCATAAAGTACTCACAGCAAGGGTATGAGTCTCACCTGTCGCCACTTGTCTTAAATACTCGTTGGTTTGAAAGTCTTGATAGCGGACAATATCAGCAATGATGAATCCACTATCATCTACGTAACCGTTGCCAAAATGCCATTGATACCAAGGTTCAGTTTCGCCGCGACTCACCAGAGATAGAGTTTCGCTGTCAAATACGAGAACCTGAGTACCCAATTGCGGTTTCCACTCAAAAGAATCACCGTAGCAGCTAAACCCAGTTAACACTGGTAGGACGTTTAACCGCAGCGGAGGAACGAAAAATACAAGATATTGCCCAGCGAAGACATAATCATGTATTAACGGGAAACCATCGAGTTGAAACGAGGTTTTTTGCAGAATTTTACCTGTGGAATCACTCTTGTAAATATTTAGTACCCCATTCAATCCAGGGGAGATACCAAAGTTAAAAATGTTACCTGTTTTGGGGTCAATTTTGGGATGGGCAGAATAAGGCAATCCAATATTCAACGCTCCTAAATCATCTTCGCCGCGAGTTGCCAAACTTTCCAAGTCAAGGGCGTGAGGTTTACCGCCTTCCCATAGTGCCAAAAGTTTATCAGGTAATGCCAGCACTGAAGTATTGGCAACGTTCTTAAGTGGTTTCAACCATTGATTCCAAATTGGTCCCGGTGCAGTCATGCCATAATTGCCGTAAAGCAGCTGATCTGCTGCTGCTTCTTCTTGATAACCAGCAGTTTGCACGTAGCGGTAAACTGCGGTTGCACCTGCATCGGTAAAATGTACAGCAAGAATTGCGCCATCTCCATCAAACCAGTGTCCCACGCTGATACCGCCGCGTTCTAACCTTCCAGGACCGTTACGGTAGAGTGTGCCACGTAAGCCTTCAGGGATTTTACCACAGAGGATTTGCAGTTGGGTGGAGGGGAATTCTTGGGCGGCTTGGGCAAGCGCTTTTGCCCAAGCTTTTTTGCTTGACTTATTTTCTATTGTGTGCATTAAACGTTTCTAACTGTATCCAAGACCAAAGTATTACTTTGATTGTCGTTCCAACTTTGTTACAGTTCTTCTTCCAGAAGGCGCAGAGAAAACAGCCTACCTTGAATGACTCTACAAAATGTTCAAAAACTCTTCCACAGAAACTCCAGCTTGATTGAGAATACTCTTTAACGTGCCAATAGCCATCGTTTTACGATGGAGAGGCACAACACAACCAACTTCAATCACTTTTTGCTCTTCGCCTTTTGCCATAATTTGTTTCTTCAAAATCACATGACTTCCACGCTGTCGTACTTGAACAAAACCCAAGCGTTCTAGAACATAAAGGACTTCACAAGCTGGTACTCGTGGAAGCTTAGGCACAAATTGCCTCAAACGTCGTTAGCAACAGACGAGGTGCTGTTTCAGGAAGCGGGAACTCCTCTAAATAAAGTTCTGTTGCCTCCTTTAAATGGGCAATGGCTTCTTCTATAGTCTCTCCTTGGCTGGCAGTTCCTACCTCTGGACATTGTGCTACGTAAACATCTTCTTCCCAATACACGATCGCTGTCAAAGTTCGAGTTTTCTTGCCCTTAACTTGTTGTAATGAACTCATAGAGCGTTTATCTTTCCACTTCCTATTTTGACTTTAACTTCACCACAAGATTTCAATTGTCCGGAATTAACAACATCCGTTCTTCAATTGCTTGGCAGGTTTTGGGTGACACCCGCACTGGTGCTTCTTTGCACTGAGTTATGAGCTAATTTGCATAGAGAGAATTGTCAACTGCTTCACTTTCTTCCTGAGATAAATTGACCATTTTTGGAGAAAGATTGAAAGTATTGAGCCAAGTTTGTAAAAGGTTGTCAACCAAAGTCTAAAATAGATTTCAATTCAAAACTATAGATAGGTGCATCATCGAAAAATTGCACACCACTATATATAGATTCTGATTCCACAGGCTGCCGCATTCCTAATAGTTTCAGGATGCCATGACGTTCCTTATAGTTTTTTTCATACTTTTGAAATACAAACAGGATTTGTTTGGTTTGCTCATCTAGATTTTTGCTAAACGGACCGAGAAGCTGACCTCCGCCTCCCCAGATACTCTGGAAAATCGGAACGGCTACTCCACTGACTGCTGATGCTATGGCAGCTGAGATTAAAGGCTCAGCACCTGTCATGACATTAATGAATTCATAAATCAAACCTTTATTATTATAATTTTAACTTTTAAATGAATACCAGTCTTATAGTAGTTTACATTTGGGTGCAATACGATTTTCACCCCACCCCTAACCCCTAAGCGCAAGTGAAGGGGGGAAAATAGCTCCCCCTCTGGTGCTTGCACAGAGGGAGGTGAGGTTTTTATACCACGACTGCCGTCGCCTTCAATTGCAAAATCTTGTCAATCACATCTTCCACCACCTTATCTGGCGTAGATGCACCAGAGGTAATTCCGACGACAATTTCCCCATCTGGCAACCAGTTTTCTGTGATTTTCAAATTTCCATTTAATTCCCGATGTTCAATCCGATTTCCTGACAGAATTCGCATTTCACTATCAATATGATAAGAAGGAATTTGTCGCTCGACTGCAATCTGCTGCAATTGTGTGGTATTCGATGAATTAAACCCACCAATGACTATCATCAAATCTAGCTTTTGTTCCACTAACCCTAACATAGCATCTTGCCGTTCTTGGGTAGCATCACAAATCGTATTAAAGCTTTGGAAATGCTGATTCAACTCACTGGGATCATACTTTTTCATCATTGTCCGCTCAAACAGTTTCCCTATTTGCTCGGTTTCACTTTTAAGCATTGTGGTTTGGTTCGCAATACCAACCCTTTCTAAATCTTTATCAGGGTCAAATCCAGCGGAACAAGCTTTACTAAATTTTGCTAAGAATTCCTCTCGGTTTCCTCCATTCAAAATGTAGTTAACAACATATTCTGCTTGCTCCATATTCAGCACAATCAGATATTTCCCTGCGAAGGAACTTGTAGCGACAGTTTCTTCGTGCTTATATTTGCCGTGAATAATTGATGTATAATCGACTTTTTTGTGTTTTTCAACAGTATTCCAAACCTTAGAAACCCAAGGGCAAGTTGTATCAACAATTTTGCAACCTTTCTCGTTCAGCAACTGCATTTCCTGAACACTTGCCCCAAAAGCTGGTAGAATAACGACATCCCCAGGCTCGACAACAGAAAAGTCTTTTTTACCTCCTTCAACCGGGATAAATCCTACTTCCATTTCCACCATCCGCTGATTGACAGAAGGATTATGAATAATTTCATTCGTCATCCAAATGCGCTCAGAGGGGAAGTGCTTGCGGGTTTCATAAGCCATCGCCACAGCACGTTCTACACCCCAACAAAAGCCAAAAGCTTCTGCTAGCTGGATGGTGACATTTCCCCTTTGCAGAATGTAGTTGTTATTGCGAATTTCCTGAATTAAATTGCTTTGATATTCAGATTGCAGTTGAGTCGCGACTTCTGCTTGGTGACCAAATCCTTTACGATGATAATTTTCTGAATGTTGCAGCGAACGTTTAAAAGCTTTGGTATCCATTGTTTTTTCTCTTAAATTGCCACTTATCATTTTCTCGCGCTTTACGCTCAAGACGCGAAGAATTTCTTTGCTCTTTTGGGCAAAATTATCTTTTTTGCGCTTCGAGTTCAATTTGGCTATATAATTGCAAAGCAGAACTCCAAACTAAATAACCTTGTGAATTTAGATGTAAGCCATCTGTACTAAGTTCGAGGCGGAGGTTAGCTTGGTCGTTAGCAAACAATGGATGCAAATTCAGATATTTCACGCCTTCTTTTTGAGCTATAGCTTGGAGCTGCTGGTTCAAGGAGCGAATGCGACTATTGGGAATCGCCAAAAGTTTTTCTCGCTTTTCCCAAGTTGTCTGTTCTCCTCCATGCGGTAAAATGGATTGCACAACAATTTGCGTCTGCGGATGAGCTTTTTTGAGATAACGTATAATTTGCAACTGATTGTCTAAAATTATCTTATCGCTTACGCCCCGAATTAAGTCATTAATCCCAATCATCACAAAAATTGTTTCTGGTTGGGTGGAGTTGAATAATTCTAATCTTTTTAATAATCCTGTACTCGTTTCCCCAGAGATTCCTTGATTTAACCAATTTCTGTTTTGGGGTAATAACTCAGAAGGAAACCACAAACTCAAAGAATCTCCCAGTAGTATGGTTAAATGCTGAGGACGCTTTTGGGCGGCTACTTTGGCTTCTTGTTTCAGGATGTCTACCCATTGCTGATAATTCAGTTTGTGACGCCGGCCTAAGTTAGGTGTGACAGCTTGGGGTTGAGTGTCTCGATTGACTTGTGTGGGGGAAGTGATTGTTCCCAAAAAAGTAGTCGCTCTCTGCTGTCGATAAATAAGCAGGGCGACTGTCAACATGAGAACAACGTTAGTTAGTACAGAGAAAAATGCCCAGGTTGGAAAGGTTTTTGCAGGAGTAGACACGAGTAGCAAGACTTACCAAATCTTTGACTCAGATTTTAGACGTATATGCCAATAAATCTTAGTGCTTGTTACTGAAATTGATGCGCTCTCCAAACTCCTCGTTGTAACCTTCTTCACCGTGTTCGTTGATATCCAAGCCTTGCAATTCCGCTTCTTCCTTAACTCGCAGACCAACTGTGGCATCTAGAATTTTCAGAATAATCAAGGTACCCACGGCAGCGAAGATATAGGCAACAACAATTGCTAAGATTTGTGTAATCAATTGACCGGCATTGCCATACAACAAGCCATTATTCCCTGCTGAGTTGACTGCCTTCGTAGCAAAGATACCTGTGAGAATAGCTCCCACTGTACCGCCTACGCCATGTACAGGAAATGTATCTAAGGCATCATCAATTTGTAGTTTGTGCTTGAAGCTAATAGCATAAAAGCAAGCAACAGCGGTAATGCTACCAATCAAGATTGCTGCCACTGGTGTGACAAATCCTGCGGCTGGAGTGATGCCCACCAAGCCTGCAACTGCTCCTGTAGCTGCTCCGACTGCTGTTGGTTTACCACGCAACACTTTTTCTAGAATTAGCCAGGTTAAAGCCGCCGCCGCTGCGCCTGTATTGGTGGCAACAAAAGCGGCTGTTGCCAAGGGACCAGAAGCCAAAGCACTACCAGCGTTGAAGCCGAACCAGCCAAACCACAGCAAGCCTGCTCCCAGCAAAATAAAAGGAACGTTGTGAGGAGGGCTGAGGCGTTCAGGATAGGTTTTCCGAGGTTTGAGGACGATCGCTGCTACAAGAGCAGAAACCCCAGAACTGATGTGGACGACTGTACCGCCAGCAAAGTCGAGGGCACCCCAGCCACCGTACAAGCCCAATAATCCACCTTTAGCCCAAACCATGTGTGCTAGGGGGCTGTAAATAAACGTTGTCCACAGCAGCACAAACAAAGAGTAGGCGGTGAAGTTCATCCGCTCTGCGATCGCCCCTGAAATCAGTGCTGGGGTGATAATGGCAAACATGGCTTGGTAAATCATGAATGCCTGATGCGGAATTGTCGGAGCGTAGGAAAGCACCTCAGCGGGATTTGACCCTTTGAGATAATCGGTTAGCTCGTATCCCACACGATTCAAACCAAACCACTCCAACCCACCGATGATGGCGTTACCTGGAGCAAACGCCAGGCTATAGCCCCACAGAATCCAGGTAACTCCTACAATCGCCATCAGCACAAAGCTCATCATCAAGGTGTTGAGGATGTTGCGCGATCGCACAAATCCACCATAGAAAAACGCCAGTCCGGGCGTCATCAGCAACACCAAAGCTGCTGAAATCAGCATAAACGCTGTATCAGCAGCTGTTTGAGCATTAGAAATCGCTGCGTTGACATCAACGGGTGCAGCAAAAGCATTACCCATGAGCGGTCCACCCAAAAGCAGTAGGGCGCTAGCCCCGATGATCAATACTTTTTTCAACACTTTTTTGTCCCTTAGCACCAACAGTTTTGTGTTAGGTAAATAGATTTGAGCATTGTATGATACTGTGATTCCGTATGAAATGTTACGAAATTTTGACTTGTAGAAAAGTTTAATAAAAATATACTGCTAATTCTAGTTGTTAATTATTGAAAAATTTGTATAATATTAATCCAATCTTTTATTTTGTTTGCTCACTACAAAATTTAAACCCACCCCCTATAAAAGAGACAAAAGACAAAGAGGGCGAGTATATCGCTAATTAGCTCAAAAATCAAACAACCTAGAACTTATAAAGCCTAGAAATTATAAAGTTGTCGGTAAATCTCCCCTGCGCGAAACACCACTACCATGGATACCTGTTTCGGAAAATCCACTTGCACCAGCCTCTTTGACAAATCCGCTGTATGCTTCCATACCATGTTCGCCGATATCCAAGCCTTCAATTTCTTCTTCTCTAGTGACTCTGATACCTAAAGTCGCCTTGAGTGCTAACCAAAAGATGGTGCTGAGGAGAACCGTTATACCGCCAACTGAGACGACGCCAAGCAACTGAATAAAGAATTGCCCCAAGCCACCACCTGCAAATAAACCCTTTGCAGGACCAAGACCATCAGTATACCAGGGGAATTGTGCAACACCAGGACCGACAGCAAACAGACCAACTGCTAAAGTTCCCCAAATACCACACACCAAGTGAACTGAGGTAGCCCCCACTGGGTCATCAATACGGATTCTATCAAAGAAGGTGACAGCGAAAACTACTAAAATTCCAGCTACTAAACCAATGATGAAAGCACTGTTGAGAGTGACGAAAGCACAACCTGCTGTAATGCCAACCAAGCCAGCCAAAATACCATTGATAATCATGGAAAGGTCTGGCTTACCCAGATACAACCAAGCTGTGATGGTAGCAGCAATACCACCAACAGAAGCCGCCAAGTTGGTAGTCAAGGCAATGTGAGTAATCGCATTCCCATCAGCAGCCATCACCGAACCAGGGTTGAAACCAAACCAGCCCAACCACAGAATCAGACACCCCAAGGTGGCAATGCTCATGTTGTGACCAGGCAAAGCAACGACTTGCCCATCTTGATACCTTCCAATGCGTGGTCCCAGGAATGCTGCTCCCATCAAAGCTGCCCAGCCACCTACAGAGTGAATGACTGTAGAACCAGCAAAATCAAAAAAACCTCTCTTGTAAAGCCAACCACCGCCCCAAATCCAGTGTCCGGTAATTGCGTAGGCAACACCTACAAGTAAGAGACTGAAGATTAAGAAGTCAACAAACTTAATCCGTTCAGCAACCGCGCCAGAAACAATTGTTGCTGCTGTTCCGGCAAACACGAGCTGGAACAAGAACTTCGCTGCTAAAGGAACACCAGTCCAATTGAGAGAGCTAAATACACCTTTATAAGCATCTCCTGTGGCGGGACTGTTATCTGCGCCTTGCAGGAAGAACCCATTCAAGCCAATAAAGTCATTGCCATCGCCAAACATCAAGCCAAAACCAATCGCCCAAAAAGCGACGGTGGCGAGAGCAAACACAATCAAGTTTTTAGCAAGAACGTTGACAGCGTTTTTCTGACGACAGAAGCCAGTTTCTAACATACAAAAACCGGCGTTCATGAAGAACACCAAAAAGGCGGCGATCGCTACCCAAAGAGTGTCAATTGCAACTTTGAGTTCCGCTGTGGTTGGTGCTGCGGGAGCAGGGGTTTGGGCAACTGCTGTATAACCCCACGCCAGCACAATCAAACAAGCCAGGGGGATGCAGGCTTGCCAGCTAGGAGACAACTGCTTAATGACTCCATTTAATCTCTTGACACTTGATATATATTGTGCTTTCCTACCTAACAATTTTGCTGGTCGCTGCCTATTTTTTCTTCTTTTTATCATCATGCGCTCAAGCATCCTGAATCAGAAAATATGTTGAGTATCAACAGCTAATACCCAAAGCTAAAAAAAGCTGTTTTTGATATTTGCCATTTAGGTTAGCTGTCTGTTTAAAGTCACTGATTTCCATTATCAGTAAGTGGTTGTTTGAACAGGATATCAAAGAACCTGTTCAGCAGTCGCTAATGCTACTTGTGTAGCTATTAAGAATATTCTTAAAAAAGTATTATGTAGTTTCCAAAGTAGTCAAGTCTACTTGATTAACTCTTTAGGCATTATCTTTGACAAGATTAAATATCCAAATGAGTGAACTCATCATAACAAGATAGTCCTTAGATGACTAGTCATCGCCACAGAAGTCTTGAAAAAGAGCATAATGGGTGTTTTTAGGGAAAAATCAAAAGTCAACCAGCAAACAGGACAAGTTTTGTCTTGTTTGCTATTACGTTCTTCTTTTTACCTTCTCTTATTTGTTTCTACGTGCTGAATAGAAATGCTTTGTACTGAACCTTTCTGAGTCTTCAAGCGTATGACAAAGCACCTATAAACATTGCTTAAAGACCATAAAACATAAAAAAATAGTCAATTTAATGATGAAAATTGTGATACTAAAAATCTGTAGTTTTTAATACAGTTTTTTCTCTACTTTCAAATTAAGTACTTGCGTTACATTCTTGCTATCTTTCAACAGGAATGTAGAGCCGTCAAATCTGACTATTAATTTTTTATAAAAAATATTAATAAGTTGTTATTTATGGATATCTTGATGTGAAGAACGCAGCTTTAAACATCAGATTATGCACTACTAATGCTGATGGCTATAGCAGGCGAAACACTAATATAAATTTATACGTAAAAGTAAATAGATTTATTTCTATTATTCTGGTGATTGCATCTGCCTTAAATATTGCTCGTAACCAAGTTGTTCTAGTTTTGCTTGCTTTGCGATGACTGATTCCGACAAAGTTTGACGGTACTGCTGCACCTTTTCTAGTAATTCGCTTTGCTGCGTTGCGAGAATTTGTACTGCCAAAAGTCCAGCATTTTTAGCATTACCTATAGCAACAGTTGCCACTGGTATACCAGCAGGCATCTGTACTATTGAGTACAATGAATCAACTCCTTGTAAGTGACGGCTAGGAACAGGAACACCGATAACAGGAAGTGGTGTTAAAGATGCTACCATTCCTGGAAGATGAGCCGCGCCACCCGCACCAGCGATAATCACCTTAATGCCCCGTTCGTGAGCAGACTTGGCATATTCCACCATGCGTTCTGGAGTACGATGGGCGCTGATAATTGCTACCTGTGTGGCAACGCCAAATTCTTCACAAACTGCGATCGCGCCTTGCATAGTAGGCAAATCCGAATCGCTGCCCATAATGATACCGACAAGGGGAGTCATAAGCAATTCAAATTTGGGACTGGGTACTGGGGACTGGCGACTGGGGACTGGCGACTGGGGATATGGTTCCGTTCCGACTTGGGGAGGCTTTATTGCCCCTTCCATAATTTTTCGGCTCCCTTACCCAATCCCGAATCCCCTTTACTTTAGTGATGGAATCGTTGGCTGATGTAGATAATCATCTCATTTAGAGGTATATAGTGGCTGACATCCGCGATTGCGATTTTTGATTTATCACTGCCTATTGCCTCTAAAATCAGGTCAGATTGAACTATCTTCTTGCTGACGTGATGACCGATGCAACACAAAGCCTGATTGGTACTCCTGTAGACATTATCAATGCTCGAGTACTTGGCAGTTCAGATTTGCAGATGCTCTCAATTAACCCACAGGGCATAGTTGAGCAAATCCTACCAATGTCTAAAGTCCTCAAACGGGTTCCGCCAATTGATTTGCAAGTGTTGGATGTTGCTGGCGACTGGATTTCCTTAGGCGGTGTGGATTTACAGATTAACGGCGCGTTAGGGTTGGCATTTCCTGACTTATCAGCAGAAAACTCTCACCAACTGGTAAATATCTGTGAATTTTTATGGGATGCAGGGGTAGACGCTTTTTTACCTACCCTGGTGACAACTTCGGTAGACAATATTCAGCGATCGCTTGCTGTCATCTCTGATTTTATGCACCTTACCTCCAACCGCTCTTTGTATGGGCAGGGTAGTGCCAAAATTTTAGGAGTGCATTTAGAAGGACCATTTTTGAATCCTCAAAAGCGCGGCGCGCATCCAGCAGAGTACCTGCTCCCTCTTACTTTGGAGGAAGTAAAGCGGGTTTTGGGTAATTACGCTCATATTGTGAAAGTCATGACTTTAGCACCAGAGTTAGATCCAACTGGTGAAGTCATCACCTATTTGCGTTCTTTGGGTATTACTGTCAGTTTAGGACATTCCCAAGCCACAGCAGCAGAGGCGCAACATGCTTTTGAATTAGGTGCAACAATGGTGACTCATGCTTTTAATGCTATGCCAGCATTACACCACCGTGAACCAGGATTGTTAGGGGCGGCGATTGTTCATCCTCATGTTATGTGTGGTTTTATTGCTGATGGTCAGCACGTTTCACCAACAATGCTACAAATTTTACTACGTGCCAGCAGTCCCCCCTTTTCTCAAGAAGAGCAAGGGGAGATATACAAACAAAAGCTTTTCCTTGTTAGTGATGCGCTTGCACCTCTGGGATTGCCTGATGGGGTGTATCCTTGGGATAACCGGCAAATTGAAGTGAACAATGGAACGGCACGACTCCCGGATGGAACTTTATCGGGAACGACTTTACCTTTATTGGTAGGTGTGCAAAATTTAGTGAAGTGGGGAATATGTGATGTAGAAAGGGCGATCGCACTTTCTACCATTGCACCACGAAAAGCTATTGCCGCCTCAGCAATTCTCTCTGGTGCTGCTGCTAGTCAATTATTGCGTTGGCATTTAGATGAGCATACACAAGAACTCTCATGGCGGCGCTTGTTGTCTTAATATTTTGCGCCAAGACCACAACTCAGCAAAGATATTCTTAGTGTTCGCACACATGGTACTTTGAAGCATTGGAATGGTTAGATATTGAGTTTTATGAACGCAGCCGACGATAAAACGATAGTTAAAGAATATTTCAATTCCACAGGCTTTGACCGTTGGAGACGTATCTACGGTGATGGCGAAGTCAACAAAGTCCAGCTAGATATTCGCAATGGACATCAACAAACAGTTGATAAGGTACTGGGCTGGCTGAAAGCTGATAACAATTTAGCAAGTCTATCTATCTGCGATGCTGGATGTGGTGTAGGTAGTCTCAGCATACCCCTTGCGGAAGCTGGAGCAAAGGTCTACGCCAGCGATATTTCCGAAAAAATGGTAGAGGAAGCCAAGGAAAGAAGCATGAGCATCTTGGGAACCGAAAATCCCACATTTGCTGTCCAGGATTTAGAAACGTTAAGCGGTAGCTATCATACGGTGGTTTGCTTGGATGTTCTCATCCACTATCCTCAGCAAAAAGCAGATGAGATGATTTCTCATTTGTGTTCTTTAGCGCAGTCACGGGTGATTCTCAGTTTTGCACCGAAAACCTTTGCCCTGAGTTTGTTAAAGAAAATAGGGAGTTTCTTTCCAGGTGCAAGTAAAGCGACTCGCGCCTATTTGCACCGTGAAGCTGATGTGGTCAAAATTTTGGCAAGTAATGGCTTTACTGTGCAACGCCAGTCTATGACTCGCACGCGCTTTTATTTCTCTCGCCTATTGGAAGCAACACGCCAGTAAGCTGAAAATCGCGGCAAGATAAGCTCTATCTTCTGCTGCGATTTTAAATTAAAGCTTTTCTTCCATTTATTTATTAACAAAAGTATTTTATTTTACAGTTAGAGAAGCAATTTCCTTGAAAGTTAAAAGTTATTGCAACTTGTATTGCTGCTGTTTTTACTAGTGAGTGGAAGCTTGAGGAAAGTGAGGTTAGAATCACAGACAAGGTTTTAATTACAAAGATAACAACTATGAAGACTGCTGAGAAATTGGCTGCGGGTTGGCTACTTACACTCGGATTCATGTTTTTGTCGCTATCAGCTTCTGCAGTCATGCAGAAAAATGACATGCAGAAGGAAATTCTACCACCATGGAGACCAGTTACAGATTTTCCAGATTTTCGTAATCAAGATTTTCGTAATGAGCCTGCAATCACTGTACTTGATAATACTGCGTTGAATGGTCTAATTTTTGGCGTTCCTACCTCAGTTCTGGGAGTATGGCTAGCATTGGGAGCATACCGTGAAAGTCGGCAGGAGAAAAAGGCAATTAAGGCACAAGCGAAGAATCAGCTACAATCTACGTTTTATCAGATGATTCAAGAGAATAATGGGCGCATCACTCTTGTCAGCTTTGCAATGCAGTCACAACTCCCACCAGCAACCGCCAGGCAATATCTAGATGAGCAAGCTAAATTATTCAATGCTAACTTTAAGGTAAGTGAAGAAGGGGGAATCTCTTACGATTTTTATATTTAAAGAGGAATTTGGCAGAAATTGAACCCCATGACGCAAATTTTTTTGAGCTTAGCAGCTATTCTAGGCGGTTTATCTGTAGCTGCAGGTGCTTTTGGCTCCCATGCTTTGCGGGAAAAAATCAGTGAGCGATCGCTAGAAATTTTTGACATCGGCGCTCGTTATCAGATGTATCATGCTCTAGCACTGCTCGTCGTGGCACTACTCCTCAGCCGTATCGAGTCACCTCCCTTGATCCTTTTAGCAAGTGGCTGGCTGTTCATTATTGGTATTACCATTTTCTCAGGGAGCTTATATGCTTTAAGCTTGAGCGGTGTTAAGTCTTTAGGAGCGATCGCTCCAATCGGGGGAGCAGCGTTGATCGCAGGTTGGGGTGCTTTAGCTTTTGCCGCTTGGAGTTTGAAATAATTAAAAATTATGAATTATGAATTATGAATTGTAAAAAGAATAATCAGTCATAATTCATAATTCTGGGAAAGTGCAACAGTTATATCAGATTCGATTGATTACTTATCATTCCTGAAGAACCCCACCCCGCAATCATCTGCGCTTAGGCTCCCCTCCCCGCGTGCGGGGAGGGGATAAAGGGGTGGGGTGCAGTCAACGTGGCAATCATAACTAATTAGCGTAAATTGGGTATTAAAACACAACTCAATTGAATGAAGTAATTATTTATCTGTGTCCATCTGTGTCCATCTGTGGTTCATTATTTCTTTGGTGTACCTTACTCCGGGTTCTTACCGCCATAACAGTTATTTAAGGACAACGCGATCGCGTCCTTTGCGTTTTGCTTGAATAAGCGCTTTTTCAGCAGCATTGATCAGAATTTCAGGCTCTGTTTCAGATTCTGGTATGATGCTAGCAACGCCCAAACTGACAGTTAAAACATTAGCTGGAAGACCACCCATACCAGGATACTCGCAGGAAATTTCCAATGCTTTGACTTGCTCGCGGATGTTTTCAGCGATAGATATAGCAGTCATCGCATCTGTTTGAGCGAGAATGGCAAATTCTTCACCACCATAACGAGCAACTAATACTGAAGTACGTTCATCGCTGGTACACACAGGGCTCTTAACAGTGCTGGCTTGTGAGAAGCTGCTATAACCCAGCAGACGCTTGACGCAGTTATCAATAACGTTAGCGATTTGCCGTAAACAATCATCTCCTGCTGTATTACCGTAGTTCTTGTTATAAATTTTGAAATAGTCAATGTCGCACAAAATGAGTGATAGGGGAGTGCAATCGCCAGCAGCTTTTTGCCACTCTATTTGCAAGTGAGTGTGAAAGTTGCGGCGACTAATCAGTTGAGTGAGTTCATCCAAACTACAAAGAACGCGTAATTGCTGGTTCTCTTTTTCCAACTGATTCATCCGAGAATTGTTCCCATCCTGCCTTGCTTTAAGCTGTCTAAAGTACAAACGATACAATTCATATGTCGGAGTACAGTACTCGCCTTGCAAGTTAACTAGCCCCATACTCTGTAATTTATATGCAACAACTGGCTCTAATTTCACAGGGCTTGTCGCAAAAATGACTTCAGCAAAAGCAGCTTCCAATTCTGGCTGCTTTCGCAGTGCTAGCACATATTGCCTTAAATACTCGTTGTAAATTCCTGTTTCTGTAGGTGCTTGTTGCAACAGTTGCTCCAAATCCCGTTGTAACCCACCCTTACCCATGAGAGAATACAAAGCCAGTCGAACTAAATAAGGATGTCCTCCTACCATTGCCATCAATCTCTCAACTTCGGAACCATTTGTCCAGTCTAGTCCGTGACGTTGTGCCAAATCTTGCACTTGTTCTTTTGTAAACGGCGGTAACTTCAGTGGTAATCCGATATGAAATGGAGATAGAGTCAGTCTGAGGACAACAAAAATTTCCGTTGAGTAAGCCAAGACAAGACGAAGTTTTTGCCAAATTTCTACACCTTTGGCTTGCTCGTACCAGAAGCGTAGCAATGATAGAAACTCGTCGGTAATTTCTGGATACTCAAACACCCAATCCACCTCGTTTAATACTAAGACAAGGGGATTTTTCACAGAAGGCAATAAATACTCTTGAAAGTACAAAGAGCAGCTGACTTTACTGCCAATTTCCTCATTCCAATAATCATTGAGTTTTGGTTGTAGCCCTAACTTCTGAGTAATATTGGCACACAACCAGCGCAAAAATTTATCGATGTTGGCAAATACTGCTTTGTCTGCTTGCTGAAAGTCCAAACTTACGGTGCTGTATTCAAGATTGGCTGCGTGAGCAAGAATACGTAAGATCAGCGAACTTTTCCCCATCTTCTTAGGAGCTTTGATGCAGATGACACTCCCTGGTTGTGCTATTTCTGCGTAAGCAAGCTGTTCAATTGGTGGGCGAGGAATGTAGAATCTAGAATCTAGGGATACCGGACCACAAGGAAATTCTAAGGATATGGCGATCGCTGTACGGTTGAATTCCCGAATTAACTGCTGTTGCGCTCTATTCAAACCGCGACGTTCCAAAGTCTGACGGAAGTTGGATTTATTTATCGGTTCTTTCCAAACTTCACCCAGTAATTGCCATAAATGAGAAGCTACTTTTCTAACTCGTTCTTCTCCGTAGTGTGCTTCCGACGCTATGCTAGTATAAGTTTTGCCATCCCACGTAGAGCGCAGCACTATTTCTTGGAGTGGAGTTAAAGCGTTGGGAAGCGTTGCTTTTAGTAACAGTAGGACTTCTTCTATAGTCATTAGTCATTGCGTCCAACTTCTGTGTAAGAGTTCCTAAAATAATTTTTCTTTGCAAAATTTTAAGTAATCAGAATAACCTCAATGTAGCTCCTCAGTAGAGAGGATAGTCTGTCTTGTTCAAAAAAGCTACAAAAAAGTATTGACATTTTTTTTTAAATATGAATCCTCAGCCTAATTTAGGTTATAGTTCTTTGAAAAATCTTGTGACGTATTAGAATTTAGACTTGTTGTAGATTTCTATACTGAGTTGAAGACATTTTTACAGAGTTAATCAAGGAAATGTAGCCTATTTTTTCTCAATAAATGTCTTAATGACCAAAAGACTGGTTACATTCCTGCGTATACGTTTCTCTAGGTTCAATTCAAATTAGTGGTAGGGGTGATTGATTTCCGAGTTAATCACACAAAAATTAAAAGAATGTTAACAAATCCGACACTTTCCATGTTTATACTGTCGTCAGGGTGCTAAGACAGCTTAAGAGCTACAGGATATCTTCCTCATCGTACAGCAGCTATGTATATCGAAGGACCAGCCACCAATGAATGGGAGTTACAACTCTCATCACAAAGCACCCAAAACATCCCAAAGCAAGAGCAACTGCAAACAGATCAAGTATTGTTAGAAAAGTGTCAATGCTTGCAAGCAGATTGGCAAGAGGCGTTAGCAACCAGTCGTTTGGGGTTGTGGAATTGGAATTTGGTGAGTGACAAGATTTATTACACCCCTCACTGGAAGCACATCCTGGGGTATGAAGCAGAAGAAATCGAAAACAATCACACATCTTTTAAGCGACTCGTACATCCACAAGACTTATCCAAACTTTGTGAGGTTGTGAACGACTATCTGCAAGGGCGTACACCAGTTTACGAAGTCGAATTTAGAATGTTGAGTAAATCCGGTGAGTGGAAGTGGATTTTAGACAGGGGAAAGGTTTTGCAGTGGGACGAATCTGGAAAGCCAGTGCAGATGGTGGGAACGCACCAGGATATTACTAAGGAAAAACGCTTAGAAGAAGCTTTACAGCAGCAACAAAAGCGGGAGCAACTGCTTAATGCTGTCCGCAAGCGCATCCATTCTTCTTCTGGGGTGGAACTCATACTCCAAACTGCTGTAGAAGAAGTGCAGCGGTTTTTGCAAACTGAGCAAACAGTTATTTACCGCTTTGGGCCAGACGGAAGTGGTATGGTAGTTTTTGAGTCAGTCAAAGAGCCATACCCGGTTGATTCATTCATTGAAAGTCAAAATAAAGCCAGTTTGGTTGTTCCCATTCTCTTAAAAGTACAAGAGGATGAGAACAAGCCATCCGTCTCAATCCAAAATCCACAATTAGCGCTTCTCAATTCCTGCTTAGGAGAGAGTCAAAATGACTTGTGGGGACTACTCATAGCTTATGACTGTTGCGGTTTGCGTCAATGGCAAGAATGGGAGATAGAGACTGTTAAACAACTGAGTGTAGAAATTGCGATCGCCCTCAAGCAATGCCAACTTTTTGAACAAATCCAAACAGAAATTGCTTCAAGACTCTTTATCGAAGCGCAAGAAAAGAAAAAATCTGAACAGTTAGAAAATACGCAACAAGAACTCAAAAATACCCGAAAGCAGTTATTGCAGAATAACAAAATGGCTAATCTTGGTCAAGTTGTGGCGCAAGTAACTAACGAAATTTATCACCCCACTCACTTCATTCACGCCACCTTGTATTCTGCTAGCGATTACGCTGAAGAATTAATCCGGCTTTTAGAACTTTATCAACATTACTATCCCAATCCTGTACCAGTTATTACCTCACAGCTTCAACGCCTCGACCTCGATTTTATTAAAACAGACTTTTTGAAATTGTTGTGGTCAATGCGAGCAGGATCTGAGCGCATGAAAGAAATTGTTTTTGCCTTACAAAGTTTTTCAAATTGTGGCGATGGTCAAATGAGAAAAGCCAATCTGCATGAAGGGCTTGGTCATGTTTTGAGGATTTTGCAGCATCGTCTCAAAGAACTGCCAGATAGACCACGAATTGAGGTCATTAAAGAGTTTGGGGACTTGCCGTTAGTGGAGTCCTATCCTGATGAGCTAAATCAGGTGTTTATAAATATTTTAACTAATGCCATTGATGCTATAGAAGAAAGGTTAAAATACGATGACTCTTTCACTCCCAAAATTTGGGTTTACACAGAAGTTATTCAAAGCCATTTATCCTTAGTAAGGAGTTATGAGCAACAACCATTGAAACAACACAAAGTTGTCATTCGCATTTCTGATAACGGCAAAGGTATTCTCCCCCACATTCAAAGACATATCTTTGAACCCTTGTTTACAACCAAACCAAAAAGCAAAGGTAAGGGACTGGGATTATCAATCAGCCAACAAATAATTGTTGAAAGACATCAGGGTAAGCTGCAGTGTTATTCTCAGTTAGGTAAAGGTACAGAGTTTGTCATCGAGATGAATATCAAAGCACTACACCGATATCATCAAACACGGTAGCTTTTAGGTAGCCAGAATTTTCGTAGAACCCCACCCTGTTTTTGTCTTGCGCCAAAACCGCCCCTCGCCTTACTAAGGCATGGGGTCAAATCAACGTAAAATAAAGGTTTGAACGTAATTTTTGATACCAATCGGTTTAGACCCCTTCTTTTTGTTTCATTTTTCATACCTATCTACTAGGTAGTAAGGTGTAAAGTATAGGAGTACAATATCTTGCGCCCCTCTGAACCCAAATATATAAGCTAGATATGGACAAGCTTATCTATGACTTCGATTCCCCATAAAAGTCGCAAATTTCCAACTCAAGCAATAGGAGCCAAGATTTTCCACTGGATTAACATAATTAGTTTGTTTATTATGCTCACTAGTGGATTGCAAATTTACAACGCCAATCCTGTTTTTGGTGGACGAGCAGGTTTGCACATTCCCCCTATATTTACTTTAGGAGGTTGGCTCGCTGGGGGTAGACACTGGCATTTTGCTGCTATGTGGCTATTTTCGCTTAATCTTTTGTGGTATGGCATTTATATTTTACTCAGTCGGCGCTGGCGACATCGATTTGTAGGTGTCAATGACCTTAAAGCATTGCAAAAAAGTAAAAATCCCAAACGCCTCATTTATGCTTGGCACCGCATTGTCTATACAGCCATTATTCCTATTTTGCTGCTGGCTATATTCACAGGTATAGGAATGTATAAACCTGCTCAGTTTCCTTGGATTGTAGATATGTTTGGGAGTTGGCAAGCACTGCGAATCGTTCACTTTTCTTCGGTACCGATGGTTGTTTTATTTGTAGCGATTCACTTTTTATTAGGACGTAACGCTGGAGGTGAGGAGTTAACTGAATCTATGTTTTGGTAAACGAACGGTAGAACAGGAGCGGGGGATTGGAAGGAGAATAACTAATGACTAATAAGTAGGTTTGTGGAATTAAAATTAACCATCGTAGTAGGATGGGAAGCGCGATAGCGTAACCCATGCTGCTCAAGGAATTGATGCGTTACGGCTGCGCCTAACACATCCTACGTTTAATTATGTCCGCTTACTTAACTAGAATATGAATCTCATTCGTGTCAATCGTCCTGAATTATCACGCCGTCATTTTATAAAACTTTCTGGACTCTCTAGCATGAGTTTTCTTCTTGGTGGATGTGGTACACCAATATTTGAAGATGTTGTGGGCAAACTTTCTGAACCACTCAATCAGAAGCTTGAAGCTTTCATACTTAAACCACAAAAGCCGGTGCCAGAATTCTCTCCCAGTGAGATTGAACCAGAAGGTTTGTTAATTAATAGCTTCAGATATACTCCAATTATTGACCCGGCAAAGTATCGTTTAATTATTGACGGTGAGGTCAATAATCCTCTGAGCTTAAGTTTAGCAGAAATTCAATCTTTGCCTTTAACGTCGATGATTATTCGCCATGTTTGTGTGGAAGGTTGGGCGGCAATTGTACAATGGGGAGGCGTTCGTCTGCAGGAAATCGTTGCTCTTGCCCAGCCGAAAGCAAATATCCGATATGCTTACTTTAAATCGGCTGATGGTTACTATTCAAGCTGGGATATTGCTTCAAGTTTGCATCCCCAGACTTTATTAGTGTATCAGAAAAACGGTGAACCTTTGCCAGTAGAAAATGGTGCGCCTTTGCGTTTAGCTTCTCCCGTTAAACTTGGATATAAGCAAAGTAAGTGGGTTACTCAAATTACCCTTGTGAGTCAATTGTCCCCTTTGAGAGGCTATTGGGAAGACCAAGGTTATGAATGGTTTGCAGGACTTTAAAAATTCGCTCATTCAAAATTCGCTCATTCAAAATTCAAAACAGCGTTTTCCGACCCAGGAGGCGAAGCCTCCAAACCCTCGTTACCAGGTTCAACCTGGTAACGAGATATTAGAGCCTCTGGC
>NZ_CAWMYC010000009.1:0-25295 GCF_963872035.1 Scytonema sp. HK-05 | reverse complement strand
CGGCGAAAAAAGTCGCCCGCTTAAGGGCGAGGCTTCAGACCCATTTTTTCGGTGACAAAACTTGAGAGGATGTCTGAGAAGTTAAAAATGTCATGCTGTTAGCGTAGCTCCTCGCTCTGCGAGGCACGAAGCGACAGCGTAGTGAACGCGAGTGCGTGCGCCAAGGGCGCTCAGCATCTCTAACCACAACGGAAAATTGCGATTCTGAGTCCCTTCGGGACACGCTGCGCGTATGCCTAGCGGCACGCTTTGCGCTTACGCTCCATTTCATTCCGCTCAGAATGACAAATTATACTTATTTTGAGCTTTCCAAACATCCTCTAAGGAGTGGCTAACAGTAAAACTTTTGAAAAAGGAAAAAGAGAGCCTGTATCAATAGTTAGAGTTAGCAATAATTTCAGTAGAAAATTACTACTTTTAGTTGGGTATAACCCGCTCTATTTATAGGTACCAGCCCGTTTATCAGGGCTTTAAAATAGAGTTACATCACATAAGTGGGTAGTTTTCATGTGCTTGAAATACAGTTCTTGTCGGGTGGGCATCTTGCTTGCCCTGCAATCAAGGACGGGCGAGACACCCATCCCACAAGATCATTAGGAATGCATTTCATTGAGAACCGCCATAACAAAAATTTAATATTTGGCACAACTGTGTCTTTCTGCTGTTGAGCCTTGATACCTACATTTCTTAGGAAGAATTAGCAAGATAGATGATTGCAGACAATCTTCTGACACCAAACACACCTTTGCGACAACCAAAATTATGGATGCCAGAGCAGGTGTTGTTCACACCCGCTGCGATCGCTGAACCGTGGGGACAGCAGATATTAGCACGCGTACAGTCTCTAAACTTACCTATAGAAGAGTTACCGCGAAATCGCCTGACAGGTTTGCGTGGAGAATCTGAACGCGACACTTATGATATTGCTAAACGCACCCTTGCAGTTGTGACAGCTCCCCCCAGTTCCTTTAAACTCAGCCCTATCCCACCATCGGCTGATTGGCAATTTCATCTTGCGGAAGGCTGTCCGGCGCACTGTCAATATTGCTACTTAGCAGGTAGCTTGCAAGGTCCGCCAGTCATTCGCGTGTTTGCCAACTTGCCGCAAATATTAGAGAATTTGGCAGCTTACGAGAAACCAGGGAAACCAACAACTTTTGAAGTTAGCTGTTATACTGACCCTTTAGGCATCGAGCATCTGACAGGAAGCCTTGCTGAATGTATCCGCTACTTTGGTACTCGTAATGACGCACATCTACGATGGGTGTCGAAGTTTGATGCTGTGGATGAGCTACTCAATTTGCCACACAATGGTCATACACGCTGCCGGATAAGTGTGAATGCTGCGCCTGTTTCTGGTCGCTTTGAAGGTGGTACAGCGTCCGTACCATCACGACTGATGGCATTGCGACGGTTAGCGCCACCACCAGAACGAGGTGGTGGCGGGTATCCCGTAGGTTTGGTCATTGCACCTATTATGCACATAGATGATTGGGAGATGCATTATGGTCGTCTATTTGACCAGATTAGCGAAGCACTAGATTTTGATTGTGACCTCACTTTTGAACTCATCTCGCACCGCTTTACACCTGGCTCAAAAGAAGTGTTGCAAACGTGGTATCCCCATTCAAAACTAGACATGGACGAAGACAAACGCAGTGTCAAGCGAAATAAGTTTGGCGGCACAAAGTATGTGTATGATAATGACACGATGAAAACTATGAAGCGCTTTTTTGAGGGTGAGATTGGACGGCGCTTTCCCAATGCTAAGATTCTGTACTGGACTTAGCTTGTAGTGATGCAGGTTTGTTTTGGCGATCGCCCTTTGGGCACTGCGCAAGAGCGCAATCGCACTTGGCGCACTGTCCCGAATAGCGATCGCCCTTTGGGCAGTGCGCAAGAGCGCGATCGCACCCCCGCCGGATTCCGTGACGCTGCATTAATCGCTATCCTGCGCGGTGCTGGACTGCGACAGGCTGAGGTGGTGAAGCTTAATATGTCAGATTTTAATAACGATTTCGCTACAGAAATTCACATCTGCACTCATGCAATGGCTGCCAATGTGCCAAGTGCTAATCATGAATGTTCATTGTTAATACTCTCATAAATACTAGATAGTAATTTCTCAAACACAACTGCTTTAAATTCTTCACTATTCATCACTTGCATAAAGATTTTTTCGTTACCGTCCATGCGTTCGATAAATAGATTTTCAAGATGCTTTTCTAGAACCGGGGCAAAGTTTTCTTTTGTATTGACTTGAGCCGCTTGTTTGATGGAGTCATTAGCGATCGCCGTTTCAGTGATTTGCTCGAAAAAGAGTTGGTCGGCTGGGGTGAAGCTAGTACCAAAACGTTCATTAAGGGAGTCAATAAGCTGCGATAAGGGAACTTCTTTATCTGGCTGGCTTCCGACTGCGCTAGCACCTCGTAAAGGTTCTGCTTTACCTTCGGTTAAATCAATTTTCCCTTCACTGATTTTTTCAAGGCGATAAAATTTTAGTTCTATATCTCCAGATAAATCAATTTTTGGAGCTTGGGGACTACGGGGTAATTTCTTTAGTAAAAAACGTCCATAGGCATAAAGCTTTTCGAGTTCTGAATCTTGATAAGGGATAATCTGGGCAAGGAATAGGTAGAGATTGCGGAAGCTGGTAAGTTGGCTTCTAAATTGTTCTTTATCTGGGTCTTGAAGGGCTTTATAATTTTCAATAATGGGGTCTAGTAATGTATTTAATTTTTTGTGTTCGCCTCCGGTGAGGGAGGTTTTTGGGCGGAACCAAATTTCACACCACTGGTTTACATCGTCTTGGCTAAAAAGTTGCCATTCATAAAGCTGGTAAGACAAATCATTTAATTGTTGCGGATCTGCGGTTTCTCCAACGGGCGTTTCTTCGTAATAGGGTTTAAAGGCTTTGTAGATGTCTTCTGGTTTGTTGACAAAATCTAGAACGAAAGTATCTTCTTTGCCTGTGGTGGTACGGTTGAGGCGAGATAGAGTCTGGACGGCTTGGACTCCATCGAGTCGTTTATCAACAAACATAGTATGAAGCAATGGTTGGTCAAATCCGGTTTGAAATTTGTTGGCGACAAGCAGCACTTGATAGGCATCGCTGGCAAATTTATCAGGAATTTCTGAAGTTTTGATGCCGCCATTCATGTTGACTTCAGTAAATGTTTCTCCGGGTAACTCCTCAAGGGCAATAGAACCGGAAAAGGCAACGAGGGATTTGATATCGCTATAGTTTTTTTCTTTAATGTATTTATCAAAAGCAAGTTTGTATTTAACGGCGTGTTCACGGGAACGGGTGACAACCATTGCTTTGGCTCTACCCCCAATTTTGTGGCGGGTATGGTTGCGGAAATGTTCGACGATGATTTCTACTTTTTGGGCGATGTTGTGGGGATGAAGTTCAACGAATCGGGCGATTTGCTTGGCTGCTTGGCGACGGGGTAAGTCAGGGTTATTTTCGGATATGCGGACAAGTTCGTAATAGCGATCGTAACAGGTATAATTTGCCAAAACGTCTTTAATATAGCCTTCTTCAATGGCTTGGCGCATAGTGTAGAGATGGAAGGGGACTTCGCCGTTGTCTGCGGGTTCATCGAATACGAGTTGAGTTTTGTACTTAGGGGTGGCGGTAAAGGCGAAGTAGCTGAGGTTTGGTTGTTTGGTGCGGCTGAGTTGTTCTTTTAGTAATTGTTGTTTGGCTTCATCACTGAGGTTGTCTTCTTCAAGTTCATCTTCCAGGAGTTGAGCGGCGATCGCTGATTCGATACCATCTTTATTAAGGATTTTGCGAAGTTCTGTGGCGGTTTCTCCGGTTTGGGAGCCGTGGGCTTCATCAACGATGACGGCAAAGCGTTTATCTTTGGTGGTAATGTCTATGGTTTTACCTTTTTTGGCTAAAGTCTCGATGGCTTTAGTAATGAAGGGGAATTTCTGGATGGTGGAAATGATGACGGGTACACCGTCGCTGAGGGCTGTAACCAGTTGTTGGGTGTTTTCGTCAATTTTCTGGACAACTCCGGCTTTATGATCAAACTGATAGATAGTGTTTTGCAGTTGTTGATCTAGTACGGTGCGATCTGTGATGACGACAACGGTATGAAAGATTTTTTCGTCTTGGTTGTCGTGGAGGTTGGCTAGGCGATGGGCTAACCAAGCAATAGAGTTTGATTTTCCAGATCCGGCGGAATGCTGAATCAAATAATTATGTCCGGCTTTGTGTTGTTTGGTGTGGGCGATGAGTTTACGGACGACATCAAGTTGATGGTAACGGGGGAAAATCAGGGTTTCTTTTTTCTGGTAATTAACGCCAGTGGCGGTGGGAATTTTGGTTTCTTTAATTTCGATGTGGAGAAAACGGGCTAAGATGTCCAAAAGACTATCTTTTTGTAAGACTTCTAGCCAAAAGTAACTGGTGCGATATTCTTCATTGTCTCCCACTGGATTGCCTGCACCGTGATTATTACCTTTGTTGAACGGTAGGAAATAAGTACTTTCTCCAGCGAGTTTGGTAGTCATCCAAACTTCTTCGGTGTCTACAGCGAAATGGACTAAGCACCGTTGTTTAAAGGTAAATAGGGGGTCTTTGGGGTCTCTATCGTGTCTGTATTGGTGGATGGCGTTTTGGTAGGTTTGCCCAGTGAAGGGGTTTTTGAGTTCGATGGTGGCGATAGGTAAACCGTTGATGCTGAGGAGAATATCCGGAATACGTCCAGTTTTGATGGTGACTTGGCGGGTGATGGTGAGGCGATTTTTTTCGTAGAGTGCCAAAGTTTCCGGGTTCATGCCTGTGTTCGGCTGGAAGTAGGCGATTCGCAGGGTTTTACCATAGCATTTGAAGCCATTGCGGAGGACATCGAGCATTCCTCGGCTTTTGAGTTCTTTGGTGAGACTATCTATAATGATTTTCTGGGCATCACTGGTGTTGGCTAGGCGTTGCCATTGTGTGGGCTGGGTGGTTTGGATAAAGTTGATGATTTGAGTGGGGAAAAGGGCGGTTTCTAGGTCGTACTCGGCGGGGTTACTTTGGTGATAGCCACTCAGTTGCAGCAGTTCCCTTTCGATGATGTCCTCAAATTTGTCTTCCGTGTGCATGAGGTGTGAAGTATAAACATAATTAAGTATAAACGTGAATTAATCTAATGTAGGGTGTGTTATGCCGTAGGCTAACGCACCGTAAACAATTCAAGTAAATGTAGGGTGTGTTAGAGGATGTCTGAAAAGTTTAAGCAAGGTATAGTTTGTCATTCTGAATGTAGCGTTCGCGCAGCGTGTCCCCTTGGGACTCAGCGGAATGAAGAATCTAGAGTTTGAGGCGTAGTTTTGAGATGCTGAGCGCTAAGGCGCACGCTACGCGAACACTACGCTATCGCTACGTGCCTCGCTCTGCGAGGAGCTACGCTAACAGCATGACATTTTTGACTTCTCAGACATCCTCTTATGCCGTGAGGCTAACGCACCGTAAACAATTCAAGTAAATGTAGGGTGTGTTATGCCGTAGGCTAACGCACCGTAAACAATTCAAGGTGCGTTGCGCTGTGCGACAACACACCCTACATCTTTTAAAAGATCCTCTAAAGAGTAAATTAATTTTGTTGGTCTAACCAATTGATGAGGTCTTCTAAAGATTGGAAATCAAAAATTGCATCTGCTAAGTTTTCTATTTGTTCTAAAGATAAGGAATCAATACGACTTTCCAAGGCGGAATCAATATTATTAAATCGCCGTTTTACTAGCTTTTTAACAATTTTTTGTTCTCCTTGTTCAATTCCTTGTTCAATTCCTTTCTGCATCCAACTGGTGACAATTTCCATGATTTGTGCCTCTTCAACTAAGTTGGCTTGTTTTAGTTCAGTATCAAGTTCTTGTTCTTCTGTGGCGTTTAATTTGAGATAAGTATCAATGAAACCGGAAATTAGTTCAATTTTAGCAGGATTTAACTGTAATGTTACTAACATCCTTAAGCATTCTAGTTTCACTCGGACTCTTTCTTCTGGTTGAAAGTCCATTTTTGCCATTAATGCGGCAGCTACGGGGTTTGGTTTATTTAAAAAAGTTCGCCAGTTGAGGTTATTTAGTTGGATAGCAAAGTAATTAAATTCTAGAATTTTTCTGTGAGGAAAGTTAACGGTATATTGGCTTTTCTCTGGTCTTTTGGGTTCATCGTAGGAGAAGATAACTATAGGAAATATTGGCATTAAATATTTAGCATCTAAACGAGCGAAGTAATGAAACATCCGCCGTTCAAATTCTTTTTGATTGTATGCCTGATTTTCTAAATGTATGAGAAAATAACTGTTTTCTCCTCTCCATTTTACTTGTGCTAATAAGTCTATTCTTCTTTTGTCTCCAGTGGTGACATCGGTAAATATTTCTTCTGTTAAAAAGGTTAGGCTGTCTTGTGCAACATACTCTAAAACCTCTGGTAGAAAGAGTTCTATAAATTCCCAAAAGAAGGTTTGGATTAATTCTTTAAAGAGTCTATCGTGATCTATCACCTGTTTTTTGCTCTTTGTTAATTAGGTTTTGCAGAGTTTGGGGATGTTCTGCAAAGGTTCATAGTCCTTCGTCAACGTCGGCAAAGTCTGCGTCCAGTGGTTCAAGGGTAGAAAGTGTTTGCAGGAGCGATTTTTTATGAATGGGGGAAATGATGGCGAAGGGGATACCATTTTGGATGATGGTGAGGGGTTCACCTGTTTTTTGAGCTTGGTTAATTAGGTTTTGGACGGTTTCGGGAAGTTCTGTAAGGGTAATTTGTTTCATGGTGGTTTCTGAGGTTAGGGGATAGGGACTTGGCGCACATCTATTTTACCTGTGACAGCGTTAGTGATGAGGGCGGTGCGATATTCTTTGAATAGTTCGATGGCTTCTTGAATCTTGGCTTTTTGTTGGTCAATTTGGGTTGTAATATTTGATATATAATTTCTAATTTCTTGTCTTTCTGATTCTGGTGGAAAAATAGCAGGAAAAAGTTTTATGTTTGTTGATGATATTGATGCTAAATTTGTTGATTGCTTCGCCCTACTAAAAAAATAAAATTTTGCATAAAAAGATGATGTTAATAAAGCAATCCATGAAGATATTTTTTTGTCATTTGGTCTGACTGAAAAAACATGATTTTGGTGTAAACAAGGATTGATTTGAGCCTTCCAAACAGCACCACGCCCTAGCTTATCATTATCTCCACCCTCATTCATTAAAACATCACCATCATGCAATGAGTAACGTTCTATTTCATTATGTAAAACTTCAATGTAAGAAATATCTGATATATCAATGTATCCATCTTGAACATTAGCTACTCTAAGATAAGGAAGCTCTAAAGTTTCTTCTTTATCTAATTTTCTTCCTTTCGCTACACCACCTCTTACTTGAGCTTTTCTTTTAAGGTGCATAACTTCCCAATGCTTCGGAATTTCACCCAACCACTCAATACCAGAATCTTTCATCGGGACGTTTGGATCTAGTCCTTTGGTGACGGCGTGACTGATGAGGGCGGTGCGTTTTTCGTCGAGTTTTTCGAGGAGGGCTTCTTTCTTGGCGATGAGGTCATCTATTTGTTTGGTTTTATGGTCGAGGAAGTGGGCGATCGCTTGTTGTTCATCTAGTGGGGGTAAAGTTATTTTGATATCTTTAATTTGCGTACCATTTAGGTGTGGATGTAAAGCTCCTGTTTGATAACACTTTAAAAAATATTGCCCTATTTGACTACGTAAAAATAACTCTAAAAAACTTCCATCTATCTTTTCTTTGATAGGAGTCATGATAATTAAAGCATGACAATTACAATTTTCGTACTCCTTTTTTACTAAAGCTGTTTGACCTATATCACCTGTTTGTACTATAAGAATGTCACCAAGTTTTAATTTTGATTTTTGATGTTGGTCAGACCATTCTTTTTTTACGAAGTAATGACCACGATCAAATAAAATTTTTCCATCTTTAATATGAAGTGATTGTATATATCTAATGCCTGATTCAACTAAAATGTCACGAGTTGGACCGACATATCCATTAGTTATTTTAGATGTTAATCTACTGATAGTGATACTGTCCCAATGTTGAGGAATCTCCCCCAACCACTCAACACCAGAATCCTTATACTTTTCATAACCCTGATACTTACCCATTACATAACTTCCCAATCTTCAATCTGTAACCCTTCAACTCGACTAAGCTCGCTGACATTGTGAGTGACTAGAATCAAATTGTTTGCTAAAGCAATAAAAGCAATTTGTATATCATTTGAGCCAATAGGAGTTCCAGCCTTTGCTAAATCAGCCCGGATTTTGCCATAAATTTCCGCACAGCTATCATCAAATGGTAGAGATACAAACTGATACAGAAACAACATTTTTAGATTTAAACTCTTCTGAAGATTATTGCTACGCATTAAGTCATAAACTAACTCAGCTTTAACCACATAACAAACAGCAATCTTATTTGCTTCTAGGTTATTAAGATGACGATTAATACTAGAGTTTTTATTTTTTAAATCTACTATACAAGCATTAGTATCTAGTAAATAAACAAGAGAAGAATTACTCATCAAAAACCCCGTTTAAATCATCATCCATCTCATCACCAATCCCCAAATCGTCAATTGTAAAATCTATATCCGCACAACTCCCCGCTAAATTCAATAATGCCGAAGTATGAAGGGGAATATTTGCCGACAAAAAAGCTTTGAAATCTACATCATTCTTAAAACCTAACATTTGCCTAAACTCATCAAAATTAATTAACCCCTCTAGGAAAGCTTCTAGAACTAATTTCTCAAGGTTTTATTGAGATAAATCCCCCCATTTATCCTGAACTCACTCAGTTAACTTATCTGGTAAATTAATCGTAATTTGCATATCAAAAAAGCCTCCTTATTTAAGATTAATATTTTTATTGTAATCCTTAAAACAGTGACCAGTGACGCCTGCTATGGTGAGGGATTTAAACCCGCCACCAACGCTTTCCACCAATTGGTGGGGGACTTAAACCCTGCGGATGAAACTGATAACTGATAACTGATAACTGGTAACTGTTAAACTACTTCACCCAACATCGCCATAATGTCCGCCTCCAGCGATTTAATATCATTCTCAATTTCATCCAAAGGACGAGGCGGCTGATACACATAAAAATGACGATTTAACGGAATCTCATACCCCACCTTGGTTTTATCAAAATCAATCCAAGCATCCGGTACATGGGGCAATACTTCTGCCTCTAAATACTCCTCACAATGTCTCTTTACCAACTTAATCAACTCATTTACACTCGCATCCTTGTCATATTCCAACGGTAACGGCAACGTAATATCATTTGGTAAAGGTACAATTTCCGTATCTCGCAAATTACTATCCGGTTCAGGATTCCCCTTCTTATCCCGACAGATTTCGGCTTGTGGATCTGCCTCACTCAACGCTGCTAAAATTGCTTTTATCACCGGCTCTTTCAACTTTAGCCCTGCATTCTTTAGCACCCGTTCCAAATCCCGCATAAACTCAACACGGGACATATAGAGCTTGTTATCATCCAAACACCGCAAAGCATCTAAAATCTGATTTTGCAGACTTTCACCCATCTCCATTTCTAACTGTTGCACCTTAGCATCTTTACGCTTCTTACTCGTTGCCAAATCCTGAAACGCCTTTTGCTCTGACAAACGAGCCACCCGTTCCTCACTCGCCTGAAAATTTAACCGCAACGGACGCTCCACCGTAATTTTGAGAAATCCAAACTCCCGATTCTCAAAAATCTTTGAGCAAATCTGCTTTTCTATCTGCCCGTCTGATTTCACCTCACTTACACCATTCTGCTCAAAATCCCCATACAGTCGCACCAGTTCCGCAATATGCTCAGGGGATAACTCATTGCGTTTATTACCGAGACTCTTTTTCATTTTCAGAAAATGGCGAGTCCCATCAATAAGCTGAATTTTTCCTTGACGATGCGCTGCTTTTTTATTCGTCACCAGCCAAATATAAGTAAAAATTCCGGTGTTATAGAACATCTGGTCAGGTAGAGCAATCACCGTATCAAGCCAGTCATTTTCAATAATCCAACGGCGAATATTACTTTCACCACTACCCGCATCCCCTGTAAACAAAGGCGAACCATTAAACACAATGGCAATCCGAGAACCATCACCCCCATCCTCTGGGGATGAGTGCATTTTCGATATCATGTGTTGCAGAAACAACAGCGAACCATCATTAATTCGAGGTAAACCAGCCCCAAAACGCCCCTTAAATCCTAAATTGTCATACTCATCTTTAATAAAATCCTCTTCTGGTTTCCATTCCACACCAAAAGGCGGATTAGCAAACATATAGTGAAATTTTTTATCAGGATGCCCGTCACGGGGTAAAAAATTATTACTTTTGCTTTTGGCGTTTTTTATCCCCAAGGTGTCGCCATAGACAAGATTGTTAATCGGTTCATCTTTAATCAGTAAGTCAGAACAGCAAATCGCGTAGGATTCAGGATTATACTCTTGCCCAAATAACCCTAAATTTGCTTTAGGATTTTGCTTTTTAATGTATTCCTCCGCTACCGATAGCATTCCCCCTGTTCCTGCTGTGGGGTCGTACACTGTCCGGTAAATTCCTTGTTTAAAAATATCTTGCTCGTCACAGAAAACCAGATTCACCATGAGTCGAATGACTTCACGGGGTGTAAAGTGATCTCCGGCTTCTTCGTTCGCCTGCTCGTTAAACTTTCTCACCAGTTCCTCGAACAGATAGCCCATTCGTAGATTAGAGAGTTTCGCCGGAGATAAATCAACTTCAGGACTGGCGATCGCCTTCATCACCTCAAAAAGACGGTTAACTTCATCTAACTTCTGGATTTCGTTATCAAACTCAAATTTCTCAAAAATATCCCGTGCCAGAGGCGAAAAACCATTGATATAAGCTCTAAGATTATCAGCAATCCCCTCCGAATCCTCTAGTAATTTTTGAAACGTAAATTCACTAAGGTTATACAACGGCTGTTGCCTCTCGCCTCCAATTGCAACTTTAGCGATCGCTTTCTCAAAAGCATCCCCTTCTAAACCCATCGCCGAATATTTCGCCTTCGCCTCAAGTACAGCTTTCTTAGTCGGTTCTAAGACAGCATCCAAACGACGCAATACAATCAGAGGCAACATCACCCGGCGGTATTGGGGTGGACGGTAAGGACCTCGGAGTTTGTCGGCAATGCTCCAGATAAAACCAACTAACTCTTGATTATTAGAATTTTCTATATTTGTCACCATAGGAATTTTGAGTAATAAGACCAATCAAGATTGCTCCTAGTTGCTCTTATATTTTGTTTACAAACTATTTTCAGTACTCAATATTAGCACTCTCGCTTTCTTTAAAAAACACGAAGTTACATCCTCAAGCGATCGCCCCGGAAATCACTCATTATCATTAATTTCTAGTTGATAAAAACATAAAGGGAAGTTCGCTTTCCGCAATTCGCGCATGGGTGAGATAAGGATGACATGGCTTTCATGAGTTAAACTCATGCAAGCCGGCGAACGGCACGCTCCTAAAAGTGCTGTAAGCGAACGGTCAAAGTACGACGTTGTGCTTCATGGGGTAAGAGCTGTGCAGAAGTGCCATTACGGCAAGCAATCTCTAAATCGTAGGGAATATTTGTGCAAGGCTCTAGTACAAGTACGTAATGATTGTGCCACCCACCGTAACTCTGAAATACCCAGACATAAGGAAAATCGGTGGTGTCAAAATTCATGAGTAGAGCAGATTGCGATCGCTCATTGCGAATCCCGCATTCTCCTCTAGCCAAATTTGAGCTGTAATAAAACTCTTGTAGTTGTGAAGAACGCGGTGGTGTGCGCTGCACTTCAATTTCCCTTCCATCCGCCGCCAAAGCTTTGGGAAAGCGGGTTTTCTCTTGACGACCGATGATTTTACTAAATTCAAGAACCGCAGGCTCAATCAGACAATCCGGCAAGAGAATTTCGTCCCCCTCCTCAATGGCGATCGCCGCATGCTGTTTAAACAAAAACGGAATCGTTTCATCGGACTCGTTCTGGAACAGGTACTCAATTTTGGCTTCTGGCTTGTTCTCATCAAGTCGAATTATCTTTTCTACCCTCACTGGCACAGTTTGACAAGAACGCACCATCTTCACGCTTTTGTTAGATGTTTCAACAACCTCCCACGCCTGTGACCATAACTCCCCGTGGTCAACTAGGTGGCGACCTTGAAACATACCTGCTGCATCGTTAGGAAAAATCTCATCCCAGCCACCTGTCCAATTGTCGTCGAAGGATGCACCTAATGCAAGCGTTCTCGTTTGCGACTCGTCATAGCTTAGAGGATGCCAAAGCCATTGGTGTTCAGTTTGGAGGTCTTGCAGTTGGTCGATACGACCACCAAGGTCAGGTCTAACTGTCAGTTTGATTTCGGAATTTTTAAGCGTGATTATCATCCCAAAAATTTATCATATAACAGTTATCAGTTACCAGTTATCAGTTATCAGCTTTTTGTTCACTGGTCACTGGTCACTGTTCACTGTTCACTGGTCACTCCAATCCTACAATTACCGCAAGATATGACCAGGAAGAAAAAGGTACAAGCCCCCAACTTCAGTTATGGGGTTCTTACTTTTGACTTGTTACCTTCACTTTTGACTTCCCCGTTCGCGTAGCGTCTCCGAAGGAGAAGGGGCTGACCGTCGCCCAGAGGAGAGGAAACGCCGCGCTGCTGCACAATTTGGGCGGGCTTTCCGACCCTCCCTACAAGAGTTTCATTAAAAGATGGTGTGCAAATTGTAGGATTTTCAGCTTAGTCCTCGATCCCGAATTGCCACATCATAAAAGTGAAAATGTCGGCTCGTTCTTGGAGACGTTGCGTTTTGGTTGAGCCAACGCCGTGTCCTGCTTCGTAGTCAATGCGGAGCAAGACAGGTTTGCCGCTGGCTGAGGCGGCTTGAACCCGCGCCGCAAACTTTGCTGATTGCCAAGGCTCGCATCGAGGGTCAGTGATGCCGTGCGTAATCATCATTGCCGGATAGTTCACACCGTGCTTGACGTGCAAAAACGCATCCATTTCATAAAGTGCTTTGAACCCGGCTTCCGTTTGGCAACTGCCAAATTCACGAATATTATTCACGCCGTTTGGCGTTGTTTCAAAGCGAATCGCATTCATGGCACCCACCCGTGGAATTGCCACGGCAAACAGGTCAGGACGCTCTGTTACGGCTCTGCCAATCAAGATACCGCCTGCGCTTATGCCTTCGCCCGCCAGTTTTGCAGGTGAGGTGTATTTCTGTTCAATGAGATATTCGGCGCAAGCAATAAAATCTTTCCAGGTGTTCGGCTTGGTTTGCTGAAATCCGGCACGATACCATTCTTGCCCTTTTTCGCCACCGCCGCGCACATGGGCAAAAGCCATAATGCCGCCTTTTTCATACCATGCATAATCTTGGTGTTGGTAGGGTAGGTACAGGGAGAAGCCATAAGCCCCGTAGCCAGTCAGCCAGCATGGATTTGAGCCATCAAGCTTGATACCTTTTTTGTAGACAATAGAGAGCGGTACCATCGTCCCATCGTATGATTTGACCTCAACTTCCTTAGCAATTAAATCATCCGGTGCATCATATTTACCTTTTGGTTGTAAACCTGTCTCCATAAAGGTTTCTGTTTTCGGATTGTATTCGTAGATGCTGTAGAATCTCGTCCAAGTGGTCATAGCCAGGAGAATTCCTTCCACTCTGGCATCATTTTTTGAAACTCTGGGGTCATTTCCAAAAAAATCGACTGTGCCATCAAACGGCAGGTTGAGTGGTTCTGCTTTACCGTCGTAAGCAATGCGAATGACTTTGTTAATGCCATTGTCGCTTGTTAGCACATAAAGCGCATCTTGAGCGGCAACCATTATTTCAATACTCTGGTCGCTTTGGTCCATGACGAGTTCAGCACTAGAAAAGTCAGGGTTTTTCAACGAAGTTTTGACAATCTTGTAGCGAGGCGCATTTTTGTGCGTCAGCAAATACAGGTCTTCTCCATGCACGTCAAAGAGTTTTACTTCATCGATCGCATCGCAGACCTTTTTCCACTCGGGTGTTCCTTGATTGAATGAAGCAAGAGTTGCGACATAAAGGTCAAGTTCTTTCTGCGTGCCGTAGAGGATGACCGCAAATACATAGTCGGAATTTGGAACGGTGATGATAAATGGAGATGCTACGGTCGAAACGTCCACTAAAGGAGTCACTCCATGACCAAGGACAAGGGTATCTTGTTCTACATCCGTGCCAAGTCTGTGCAAATAGACTTTGCTGTTTTGATTCTTTTCGGTTATCGCCATGCCTTCTTTCATCTCTTGATGGCGGGTGTAGAGGAACGACTGGTTATCGGGTAACCAACTTCCACCGTAATGCAGCCGCGAAATTGGTTCGTCTACATTTTTAAGAGTTTGAGTATCCATCACATACAGCGAAGTCTCTTCCGAGCCGCTTGCTGAAATAGCATACATCACATACTTGCCATCCCACGACGGGATGAAGCTATTTATCGCGTGGGGCTTGCCTGTTTCTTGTTTGAATTGTTCAGGATCGACCAAGAGAATTTCGCTGCCGTTCATGCCGTCGCGCAGGTAAAGTTTCCACACATCGTCTTGTGCTTCCCGTTTGAGGTAGAAAAGTTTGCCGTTGGCAAGCCGCAACACGCAGTCCATCTTTGCCGGAACGGAAGCCTCTAATTCGATCATGCGGTTGAAAAAAGCATCGCGCCCAGGCAGTTGTTTGAGCAAATTAGTTGTATAGTCAGCTTGTGCTTTCACCCACTGCTGCACCTCTTCATCGTTGAAGTTCTCCATGTAACGGTAATTGTCCGTTACCTTCGTGCCGAAGTAGTCGTCTGTAACGGGTTTGACAGGCGCAACGGGCGGCTTTGGTTGTGCAGACATTCCAATCATGCTTCTCTCCATATTTTTTCTCCAATCATGTCTCACGACACTGGATGAGTGGCGATTGCGCGGAGCGCAGTGGGAAGACAGCCCAATCGCGATTCGGGGCAGTGGCAAAGGCGATCGCCTGTAAGCGCAAAGCGTGGCGCACGCATACGCACAGCATATTTTAAGTAGTTTAAATCGTTTATATTTATACTTGACCTAAACTAGTATAATTGTTAAATAAATCGATGAGAAGTTGAGTTTTTTCTCCCGGTTTTCCATTAGATATCTGTAGGTCATCAATTTGAACTACGGGCATAATCTCCTTCGTAGAAGATGTTATAAAAGCTTCATCACAACTATTCAAATCGCTATAATAAATTGGTTGCTCAACTATCTCGAATCGATTTTTAGCAAGTTCCAGCACAACATTTCTTGTAATACCATTAAGAATATTTTCTTTTGGTGTAATCAGTTGAGAGTCTCGAAAAACAAAGAAATTTGTAGTCGTTCCTTCCAATACATGGCTCTGCTGATTAACATACAGTGCATCAATAGCATTAGCGCGTTTTGCTTGTTGTAGTGCCATAATTGCAGAGATATAATTCAGGGTTTTTGCTTGAGGAATGAACCGTTCTATTGGCACAGTGACAACTTTGACCCCTTTTTCATAATATTCCACTGGATATTGGGCAACAGGAGTGACAATAACCACTAGACTTGGTTGTTCGGGAGGAGTAATAAAGTCGGCTGAAGAACCGCCAGTCACAATAAGCCGAATGCTAGCTTCTGGGAGATTATTGCGCCTAAGTGTTTCTTGAGTAATTCCTTCTATTTCCTCAGTTGACCACGGCAAACTTAAGCCAATTAATTCTGCGGATTTTTGCAGCCTTTGAACGTGTTCTCGTAGTCTAAATGGTACTCTGTTATAAGTCCGGAGATAATCAAATACTCCATAGCCTCGTACAATCCCTAAATCATTAAGTGGCAGCGAAGCCTGATCTGATGGGACATATTTTCCATTAACGTAAGAGATGAGTTGAGTCATTTTCTATTTGTTAAAGTTGTTGCTAGAGTCATCATAAGCCATCATAATTGTAAGCTTTTTGTTTTAGGTACATTAGCATGAGAAGATAAAAACCAATCATTGAGAGGAATCAATCGCCATGACCGTGGGCACAGATGGACAGCAAATACGCATTAAAATATTTTTTTTGCAACACAACCTTTCTTAGACATTGTAAATAATGGCACAGACTGGCGCTTACGAACGCATTGCCAAGGCTGCACTCAATCAATATGCTGTAGTTGAGGGAGAACTTCGGTTTCTGGGTCATAGTGGAAACGTGACCTTTTATGTGGAAGCACCAGAGGAAAAGTTCCTCCTCCGTATCCATCAAGCATTTTCAGGGTTACAGGATGATATATGGCAAAGACCAGATATTATCGAATCAGAACTTTTGTGGCTTGCGGCCTTGCGTCGTGATACCAATGTAATAGTGCAAGAGCCATTGCAAAATTTAGAGGGTAGATGGGTGACGCAAGTGTTAGCCGATGATACCCAAGATGTTTTTTATTGCTCATTGCTACGTTGGATTGATGGCTACGTCTGTGATACTCATCGAACACCACAACAAGCTCACCAGCTCGGCTCATTAATGGCTCAACTGCATCGCCATAGTAGTCAGTGGAAATTACCACATAATTTTGTACGCCCAATATTTGATGAAAATCGTCTGCGTGCAGCACTTTCAGCACTTTACCCAGCAGTGTCTTATGGCTTGATTTCACCTGAGCATTATAGGATGCTTACAGTAGCAACCCAAAAGATTGAAAGCATGATGAAAACACTGGGTCAAGCACAAGATATTTGGGGATTAATTCATGCAGATTTACATGAAAGCAATTATCTATTTCACAACGAACAAATTCGACCAATTGATTTCGCTCGTTGTGGCTTTGGATACTACCTTTATGATATTGCTGAGTCAATTCAACATTTACTTCCTCAAGTGAGACCCTCATTTTTTCAAGGTTATCAAACTATTCGTAAGTTACCCGAGCGTTACTTACAAATAGTAGAAGGGTTCTTTATCATGGCAATCATATATAATTACTCCTTTCATGTGAATAATCCAAAAGAACATGAATGGATTTCAAAGGATGTTCAACATATTGCTAAGAGGCACCTTCATAAATATCTTGAAGGTGAATCATTTTTGCTTGATACGTTTTTGCTTGATACATAGTGAGGAACATCGAGCACGTCTGATTTATCTTTCTCCATATTTCCCAGAATTTAACCCTATTAAAAAAAGTTGGTAAGGATATAGGGACTTCCAAAATTCGTAGCGGATTAAATTTGGTGAGACTCTGCGTCCCTCCGCGCTACCTTGGCGTTCCTCTGCGTTTAAAAAAGTTACGAACTTATGCAACGCCTGTACTTAGACACAAAAAAGCGCCCCACTTGCGGGACGCATTAATTAAGCACTTATAAAACAGACCACGAAATCTAAATCTTGAGGAACCTAGCCATTGATAGCAGGAGCAGCCACAGCCACAGGTGCTTGCTCGCCGCTAGCTAAGTCGAGGGGGAAGTTGTGAGCGTTACGCTCGTGCATCACTTCCATACCCAGGTTGGCGCGGTTGAGGATATCCGCCCATGTACTGATTACACGACCTTGAGAGTCAATTACCGAAGAGTTGAAGTTGAATCCGTTGAGGTTGAATGCCATTGTGCTGACGCCCAAGGCAGTGAACCAGATTCCAATCACAGGCAAAGCAGCCAAGACAAAGTGCAGAGAACGTGAGTTGTCGAAGCTGACATACTGCCAGAATAAGCGTCCCAGGTAACCGTGAGCAGCAACAATGCTGTAAGTTTCTTCCTCTTGACCGAATTTGTAACCGTAATTCGCGGACTCCTGCTCGGTGGTTTCACGCACCAAGGAAGAGGTCACAAGAGAACCGTGCATGGCAGAAATTAAAGCTCCACCAAACACACCCACAACCCCTAACTGGTGGAAGGGATGCATCAGGATGTTGTGTTCAGCTTGGAACACCAACATGAAGTTGAATGTACCAGAGATACCCAAGGGCATACCGTCAGAGAAGGAACCTTGACCGATGGGGTAAATCAAGAATACTGCGGTTGCTGCTGCTACAGGAGCAGAGAATGCTACGCAGATCCAAGGACGCATACCTAAGCGGTAAGACAATTCCCACTCACGACCCAAGTAGCAGAATACGCCAATCAGGAAGTGGAATACTACCAACTGGTATGGACCACCGTTGTACAACCACTCATCGAGGGAAGCTGCTTCCCAGATGGGGTAGAAGTGCAAGCCGATCGCATTGGAAGAAGGAACAACTGCACCAGAGATGATGTTGTTGCCGTATACTAATGAACCTGCAACAGGCTCACGAATACCGTCAATGTCAACCGGAGGAGCAGCGATGAATGCAATGATGAAGCAGGTGGTGGCGGCTAGCAGTGTGGGAATCATCAACACACCGAACCAACCAACGTATAAACGGTTTTCGGTGCTGGTGATCCACTCGCAGAAGCGCTCCCATACGTTTGTGCTTTCGCGACGTTGTAAGGTTGTGGTCATATCCTAAAATGATTACAGTGATAAAGTATGGTTATAGTTGCTGTTCACTTGGAATCAACAACTGAATGCATAGTAAAAAAAATCCCATAGTCTTTGCAGTAACTAAAAGTTATTGAAAGTTACAACATTCAGTTAGCTTTCGTTAGCACTATTTGTGACCAATGACAATTGAAGAAGCCTTAGCCATTGTTGAAACGGTTCTTGAGACGGCATCTTTAAATGACTTGCAAGAAGTTATTTTTCGACAGTCTTGGGAACGTAAAACCTATCCCCAGATTGCCGAAGAATTCGGTTATGATGCCGAGTACATCAAAATTGTAGGCTTTCGACTCTGGAAAATGCTTTCTCAAGCAATGGGCGAGAAAGTAACTAAAGATAACCTTCGCTCAACCCTGAGAAGATGGTGTTCTCGTAGCATCCAGGAAAGAAAAGCAGGGGAAGCAGGGGAAGCAGGGGAAGCAGGGGAAGTAATGACTCCCTCATCTTCCTCATCCCCCTCATCTGGCTCATCTGGCTTACAAGACTGGGGTGAGGCGATAGACGTTTCTATCTTTTACGGACGTTCTCAAGAACTAGCAAAATTAGACCAGTGGATTATCCAAGACCGTTGTCGATTAGTGGCAATATTAGGAATTGGTGGAATTGGAAAAACTTCCCTTTCTGTGAAGCTGGGGGAAAAACTACAGCAGCAATTTGAGTTTGTTGTCTGGCGATCGCTCCACAACGCGCCACCAATTGAACCACTGCTGATTGGCTTGATTCAATTTCTTTCACAACAAAAGGAAACTAATTTACCAGACTCTGTTAGTGATAAAATCTCTCTACTGTTGAGTTATTTACAAAAACATCGCTGTCTTGTTATTCTTGATAATACAGAAACAATTCTATGCAGCAGTGAACTAGGCACTCGTACAGGACACTACCGCACAGGATATGAAGAATATGGCGAACTTTTTAAGCGAATTGGTGAGTCACGCCATCAAAGTTGCTTGGTGATGACAAGCCGAGAAAAGCCTAGAGAAGTTGCAGTTCAAGAAGGTGAAATCTTGCCCGTTCGGTCTATGCAATTGTCTGGTTTATCAACAGCAGACGGACAAGGAATATTTCGCTGTAAAGGATATTTTACTGGCTCAACTTATGAGTGGCAAAACTTAATTCAATCTTACGCGGGGAATCCGCTGGCGCTGAAAATTGTAGCGACAACGATTAGAGATTTATTTGATAGTAATATTTCTAGGTTTCTTTCTCAAGGTACAGTCGTATTTGGTGATATTCAAGATATAATTGAGCAGCAATTTCAGCGCTTGTCAACCATTGAGCAAGAAATTATGTACTGGTTGGCAATTAACCGTGAACCTGTCGCTTTTGCAGAAATACAAGCTGATTTACTATCGCCTATTTCCAGTTCTCAACTACTAGAAGCACTACAAGCGTTGGAAAGGCGATCGCTCATTGAAATTGCTAAAGATATTATACACAACATCTCTACATTTACGCTGCAACCTGTATTGATGGAGTATATGACCAGTCGCCTGATTCAACAGGTCTGTACCGAAGTAGAAACACAGACAATTTACCTTTTCAAAACTCATGCTCTTATCAAAGCTACAGCAAAAGACTACATCAAAGAAATTCAGATTTACCTCATTCTTAACCCTGTTATTAAACAGTTACTTTCTATCTTTGGCAATGTAACTCGAATTGAAACTCAGTTGATGACAATTCTTGCCTCACTGCGCGGGAATAAACCAATTGATACGGGTTATATTGGTGGAAATACTATCAATTTGCTTCGTCAGCTAAATGTCGATTTAGATGGTCATGACTTTTCTGGTTTGACAATTTGGCAAGCAGATTTAAAAGGTGTAAACTTACATCAGACAAACTTCGCTCATTCGGATTTAGCAAAATCTACCTTTACTGCAAATCTGAGCTACATCTTCACAGTAGCAGTGAGTCCAGATGGTTGTCTTCTGGCAACTGGGGATACTGACGGCAAAATTTCCCTATGGCAAGCAACAGATGGACAACAATGTTTGACTTGGGAAGCACACGCAGGCTGGGTTCGGTCGATTGTGTTTAGCGCTGACGGTCGCACCTTATTTAGTGCTAGCGACGACCAAACTGTCAAGCAGTGGAATTTAACAGGTGAATGTTTGCAAGTATTTCGTGGGCATAATTCCTTTGTTTGGACTGCAGCTTTGTTTGAACAGCCAAATTCAAGTGACTATCATCCCATCCTTGCCAGTGGCGGTATTGACCGAACAATCATACTGTGGGATATCCAGAGTGGAGAGTGTTTAAAAACATTGCAAGGACATACGGATTGGATTGGCTGTGTTGCCTGTAGTTCTGACGGTCGAACTATAGCAAGTGGGAGTTTAGACCAAACGATTAAACTTTGGGATGTCAATACTGGCGAATGTTTGAAAACATTGCGTGGACACACTCATGATGTGTGGTCTGTAGTATTTAGTATAGATGGTAAAATGTTGGTGAGTGGTAGTGCAGATGCAACTGTTAAGATTTGGGATGTGTCAACAGGGGAATGTCTGCAAACGCTTCAAAGTCATACAAACCATGTTTGGTGTGTTGTCTGTAGTAGTGACGGTCAGACCATTGCCAGTGGTAGTGGTGACACAACTATCCGACTATGGAATATTCATACTGGAGAATGTATTAAAACATTACAAGGACACACCAATACTTTGCGATCGCTTGCCTTTAGTCCCAACGGACAACATCTGATTGCCAGTGATGACAACCAAACTATTAAACTCTGGGATATTAGCACAGGAAAATGTTTCCGCACCTTTTACGGATATGGTAGCGGTATTTGGGCATTAGCCGTCTCTCCACGCAATCATCTTGGCGACTTCCCGATGATAGCGAGTGGTAGTGAAGACCAAAAAGTTAAACTTTGGGACATCAATACTGGCAAGTGTATCAGAACTTTAGAGGGTCATAAAAACTGGGTGCGCTTTGTCGCTTTCAGTCCAGATGGGAGAACTTTGGCAAGCGGCAGTTCTGATGAAACGGTGAGAATTTGGGATATTCAAACTGGAGAGTGCCTAAAAATTTTGCGAGGACACACAAGTTGGGTGCTTTCAGTCGCCTTTAGTCCCAATGGGCATCTAACGAGTGCTGGTAGTGATAAACAAGTAAGAATATGGGATGTGCATAGTGGGGAATGTCTGCACGTTTTTCAACATGATACCGCTGCTGTCTCAACTGTTTTTAGTCGCGATGGTAAACTCGTGATTAGTGCTGGTGCTGATTTCCTGATTCGAGGTTGGGATGTGCAGACAGGAGTGTGCATCAAAACATTTACAGGACACACTCATGGAACCTGGTCAGTCGTCTTTAGTCCAGATGGGCAAATCTTAGCAAGCGGTAGTGAAGATAAAACGATAAAAATTTGGGATGTTGAGACTGGAGAATGTCTCTCAACTCTGCATGGACATTCTAGCGCTGTTGTGAGTGTGACTTACAGTCTAGATGGTCGCCTGCTGGCAAGTGCAAGTACTGACAAAACTGTGAGAATTTGGAATGTAGAAACTGGGCAGTGCTTGAAAATTCTTCAAGGTCACACACGATGGATTTATGCAGTCGCATTTCTCGAGTCTCACCTTCTTGCAAGTAGCAGCGAAGACCAGACCATCCGGCTTTGGAATATCGAAACGGGCGAGTGTATAAAAATTCTCAGAAGTCCCAGACCTTATGAAGGAATGAATATTACGGGAGTCGTTGGTTTAAGTGAGCCACAGCGGGCGACACTTTTGGCATTGGGTGCAGTTGAAGAGAGTATTAATAGTTGTGGATTACTCGCTTATTAGCATGACACTAATTCCACTAATTGTGGTTTACTGAGTAATAATGTAAACCTGTAAAAAGCTGAGGGTGTAATGTCTAGGATCGGTTGCTGGGGCTGCTTGTTTGGGGTTGCGATCGCGAGTGCAAATACTTTCAATGCACATTCCGCTCTTGCGCAAATTACACCAGATGGGACTTTACCCAATAATTCTATTGTCACTCCCTCTGGTAACACCATCAATATCACTGGCGGAACACAAGCAGGAAACAACCTTTTCCACAGTTTCCAAGAATTCTCTATTCGCACTGGTAACGGAGCTTTTTTCAATAATGCGCTTAACATTCAAAACATCATTAGCCGGGTAACAGGTGGATCGATATCTAACATTGATGGTTTCATCCGCGCCAATGGTTCAGCTAACGTGTTTCTGCTTAATCCGAATGGGATTATCTTTGGTCCAAATGCCAGTTTGAATGTTGGCGGTTCATTTGTGGCAACAACGGCAAATGCGATCCAATTTGGCAATATCGGCTTTTTCAGCGCTACTAATCCAGAAGCCCCCTCACCCTTGCTGACAATCAATCCTTCTGCTCTAGTCTCCAACCAAATCGCTGCAGCCATCCAAAATAACTCAGTAGCACCAGCAGGAAGAGATCCTGCTGGATTTCGGGCTTTTGGTTTAGGTGTTCCTGATGGTAAGAGCTTGCTGCTAGTAGGTGGCAATGTCAACATGGATGGTGGTGGGCTGAATGCTTATGGTGGACGAGTTGAGTTGGGAGGATTGGCTTCTGCTGGAACTGTGGGGTTAGAGGTGAATGGCAACAATTTAAGTTTGAACTTTCCTGATAACGCAACTCGTGCAGATGTATCTCTGACAAATGGAGCTAGTGTCCGTGTGGATGCTGGCGGTGGAGGGAGTATTGCAGTTAATGCCCGTAATTTAGATATTTTGGGAGGAAGTTTCCTTGCTGCTGGAATAGGGCAGGGCTTAGGGTCAGTTGGTAGTCAGGCGGGAGATATTACCCTCAATGCTACAGGGGAAATAAAACTTGTAGGCAGTTATGTATTCAATAATGTGGGATCGCGAGCAACAGGTAATAGTGGCAACATCAATATCACAACTGGCTCCTTGTCCTTAAACGATGGTGGCAGACTCGATGCCACCTCATTTGGACAAGGAAATGCAGGCAGCGTGTCGGTGCGAGCGTCGGGTGCAGTTGAGCTTGCAGGCAGTAGCACTGCCATTTTCAGCTCTGTGGAATTAGGAGGTGTGGGCAAAGGAGGCAATATCGACATTAAAGCTGCTTCACTTTCCCTTAAAGATGGTGCTGAACTGCTAACTTTTGTTGGTGGTCGAGCATTTAACAATCAGCCAGTTGGAAGGGGAGATGCTGGGAATGTCACAGTTGATGTCACAGAAAGAGTGACGATTGCTGGGGTTAGGAGTGGGATTTTCAGCACTGTAGACCCGAGGGCTGTGGGCAATGGGGGGAACATTACTATTTCTTCTGGGGACTTCTCTTTAAGCGATGGTGGCAGACTCAATGCCAGTACTTTGGGACAAGGGAATGCGGGCAGTGTGTCGGTACGAGCAACAAATTCTGTTGAGCTTGTCAATGGGGACATCTTGAGCACTGTGGCAGCAGGAGGTGTGGGCAATGGTGGCAATATCAACATCAACGCTGCAACACTATCCCTTAAAGATGGCGCTCAACTGCAAACCTTAGTTCGTAGAGCATCTGACACCCAGCCCGCCGGAAGGGGGGATGCAGGCAATATCACAATTGATGTCACAGGTCCTGTAACGATTGCTGGGATCAAGGACGGAAATCCCAGTGCAATTTTCAGCTTTTTGGGAACAGGGGCTGTGGGCACTGGGGGGAACATTACTATTTCCTCTGGGGACTTCTCTTTAAGCGATGGTGCTCAACTGAGTGCCAGTACTTTTGGACAAGGGAATGCGGGCAGTGTGTCGGTACGAGCAACAAATTCTGTTGAGCTTGTCAACGGGGCTATCTTCAGCTATGTGCAAGCAGGAGGTGTGGGTAATGGTGGCAACATCAATATCACAACTGGCTCCTTCTCTTTAACCGATGGCGCTGCACTGATTGCCAGTACTTTGGGACAAGGGAATGCGGGCAGTGTGTCGGTGCGAGCAACAAATTCTGTTGAACTTGTCAATGGGAACATCTTCAGCACTGTGGGAGCAGGAGGTGTGGGCAATGGTGGCAACATTAATATCACAACTGGCTCCTTCTCCTTAACCGATGGCGCTGCACTGACTGCCAGCACTTTGGGACAAGGGAATGCAGGCAGCGTGTCGGTGCGAGCAACAAATTCTGTTGAACTTGTCAATGGGAACATCTTCAGCACTGTGGCAGCAGGAGGTGTGGGCAATGGTGGCAATATCAACATTAACGCTGCAACACTGTCACTCAAAGATAGCGCTCAACTGGCAACTGCGGTTCGTGAAGCATCTTCCGACCAGCCACCGGGAAGGGGGGATGCAGGCAATGTTACTGTTGATGTCACAGGTCCTGTAACGATTGCTGGGGTCAAGGACAGCCCTGCCAGTGCGATTTTCAGCTCTGTTGAAACGGGGGCTGTGGGTAATGGGGGGAACATTACTATTTCCTCTGGTTCCTTGTCTTTAAGCGATGGTGGCAGACTCAATGCCAGTACTTTGGGACAAGGGAATGCGGGCAGTGTGTCGGTGCGAGCAACAAATTCTGTTGAGCTTGTCAACAATGTGGGCATCCTCAGCACAGTGGGATTAACAGGTGTGGGTAATGGTGGCAACATCAACATCAATGCTGCTTCAGTGTCCCTCAAAGATGGTGCTCAAATCACTGCTAGCAGTACTGGCGATGGTGCTGCTGGCAACATAGAAGTTGATACTCGCTCTATCCGTGTAGCGAGAAAACGGAATAAACCGGAATCTCTTTTTTCAAACTCTCCTCTGTA